>CAYIBV010000013.1:0-15711 GCA_964361725.1 uncultured Methanosarcinales archaeon
ACGCCAAAGAGCTCGAAGTAGACGGCGTGGCCAAGAACGGTGGCGTGGTGATTTACGCCCTTACCGAACACATTGAAAATGCTGGCGTGCATTCGGGTGACGCGACCATTGTGCTACCACCCCAGAGACTATATCTGGAAACGATCCGCCGCGCCAAGCGGTTATGCAAAAAAATTGCCCATGCCCTCCAGATTACCGGCCCATTTAACATCCAATTTTTAGCGTATCACAATAAAGTGAAAGTGATTGAATGCAACCTTCGCGCCTCCCGCAGTTTTCCTTTCTGTTCTAAGGTGTTGCAGGAGAACATGATTGAGTATGCCACCAAAGCCATCCTCAGGCTGCATCCTCCGCGCTGTGAGAAATCATCATTAGATCTTGATTACGTTGCGGTGAAAGCAGCGCAATTTAGTTTCTCCCGACTGAAAGGAGCAGATCCCGTGTTAGGGGTAGAAATGGCCTCCACAGGAGAGGTGGCTTGTTTTGGAGATAATATTCATGACGCTTTTCTTAAAGCATTTATTTCCACGGGATTTAAAGTTCCTCAGAGATCCATCCTCCTTTCTACCGGACCTCTTGAAAGCAAAGTGGAATTTCTGGAAAGTGCTAAAAAATTACAGCAATTAGGATATCATTTGTATGCTTCGAAAGGCACAGCAGCGTTTTTGATAGAGAACGGCGTTGTTGCAGAACCGTTACATTGGCCTTTGGAGGGCCAGAAACCAAACATCTTAGATTATTTACAGAAAGGAAATATTGATCTCGTGGTAAATATTCCCAAGAACAACCAAAAAGAAGAATTGACGAATGGTTATATTATCCGCCGCATGGCTGTAGACTTAGAGATTCCCCTCATTACTGATATAAAGATTGCGAGGCAGATGGCTGATGCTTTGGAATATATACAGAAGAATTCTCTAGAGATCAAAGCGTGGGATGAGTATAAAGCCTAGAATGAATACTAACGTTTTGGCTGGCTATTCAACGAGCGATAAAATTCATATCCTGTGTCTGGATTTAGAGGAACAGGGGGATGAAGATAAGGGCGATAAAAGCGCAGTTCATCAAGGAAGCCCATTTCTGTCATTTCTCTGACGCCGGGAAAGCGTATATCTGTACCTCCTTTGGCAACGAGGTACCTAAATTCCTGTTGTGATGCTTTTTGTGCAAGCCATCGAATCATATGTTGACCATGACCTTCGTGTAATGAACCAGACTCAATGCCGATGCGCAGAATCTCCACGGCGGTTGTATCTCTGTCTTCTGCGCTATCAAATGCAGAAACCACGCGATAATCTAAAAGACCAATACTTCCAGAAAGGGCATTTTTATCAGTTTCTCGAAGAGTATAAAGAAACGCCACTCGTTCAGAAGAAGGAATTCGCCGTCCTAACACTACTCTTTTGAACGTTCTCCTCCCTTCTGTAACTTATCCAATATAATCTGGAACAATAAGCCCATCTGTGTCGCTTGAAACCATTTTGTAGAACTGAAGAGAGTTCTCAGACTTCTCTTTATAAGCTTTCTGAACCATAAATATATAAAATACCTTTATTTTGGGCTGTTTACTTGGGGCCGTGGTGTAGCTTGGAGGAACAACGTTCCGAGCACTATCACACGAGGCTGGGGGTCTCGTAACCGGGGTTCAAATGGAAGATAAACTTCCTGAACGTCCTCGCGGCCCCATTCATTATTATAGAGGTGTTTTAGGTGTTTTAGAGACAATCATGAATCGAAGAACATTCATAACAAGATCGGCGTACGCAGCCAGTGCTGTCAGTGGAGTTCTTGCTACTTCTCTCTATCTTGACGATCAACCCATGCTTCCTGCTCCCCAGAGAGAAGGATTTGTTTTGTGTGATCTTCATACTCATACGGTTACTACAACTCCTGATGACCAAATTACCCGCATGCTTGCTTCTCAGGGATTAGTGGGCATTACTGCTCGCTCTGATAATAAAGGCATTCTTACTTATGAAAAAGCAATAAAAATGGTAAAATATTCTCCCACTTTCCATGAACTCACACCCGGCCAATTAGCCAAGTTTGATAAAGGATATTTCCTTCGCACGCAGGAATTAAATGCAGGGATTCATCATCTTCTCGCTCTCGGTTGGGAAGGAGATTATTTTCCTGCATTCCACTATGTAGAGGAAGCAGTTCAGGCCATTCATGATGGGGGTGGTCTTGTCGGCTTAATGCATCCCTATACTATATCTGAAAGATCGCGTTTCCGTCTTGCCTCACCACAAGAACAGAAGCATATCATCGAGGCCTGTGCCGCTGTTGATTTTGTAGAGGTTCATAATGGTCATAATATTGATTTAATTCCCGGCTTTATGCTGGCTCAATCAAATGCATTGGCACAAGCTTTAGTACAATCCCAATGCTATGGAAAACAATCTGATGTTCCACCTGATATTGTCTCTTCTGATGCTCATCATCCAGAACAAATTAAGACCAGCGGGGTATATGTCCCTGAGACAAGTTTGGAGAATCTTAACACATTGAAAAAAGCATTACAAACTCACTTGTCGTATCATGCTGCGACCATCAGCCGGGGAAGCTTTCTGAAAGGACTCGTCTTGCCCAGAATGCAACGAATGCTTGTCATTTAAAAATAATCTTTGATGTAATTATGAACTTCTTCATGAATCAGCCATGCTACTAAAATAAGAGCATCAATACTGCTGCGATAAATATTTGCTAATGTTCCCGGACAGAATAGTTTAGTGTCAATGGGAAACGGCCAGAGGAAGGTGCTATAGCCATTAAATGCGCAGTCAAGAAGGATATGGATAAACCAGCCCGCAGCAATGACGTATAATACTTTCGCTCCCGTTTTCTTATTGAGAAAGTATAATACACCACCTACGGCGAGAAATAAGATCACCCAGATTAAGCTATGAGTAAACATCCCATGCAGAGAAACAGTCGTTCCTTTCACATAACTTACTAGCCAGCTGAGAATGATATCGATATCCGGCGCTAATCCCGCAAGACCACCTATAATAACTAATCGCCGGGGAAAACTCTTCTTGCCAAACACATAATGGCGGAACATATCCAGAATAAAGATAGTTCCGATGACATGAGTTACTGCTAGTGCCATTGGACAAAGGAAAATTTTGTAATTTATAAAATCTACTCTTGAAGAAAGAAAAGTATGGACCTGTCGGGACTTTCATGCCACCTTCTTTCCAATGCTTGGTGGGCTTTACGCCCGCCGTTTGGTGCAGCTTTGTAAAAGGTGCGTTTTGAACCCGAAATCTTCCCACAGCGAATGAGACGCTCTTTTGCGCTTCACGCAAACTATTGCTTGCGCCAAGTACCGTTGAGCTACAGGCCCACAGATTTCTCAGAAGCAGCACATTCTTTTTAAACTTTTGTTTAAAGAAAAAGATTATTATCTTTCTTTGAGAAAAGAATAATTGATTTATTAGTAATGGTATAACATAGTTTTTTAGAAAGAAAAAAAATGGACCAGTCGGGACTTTCAGAGCGTTTACCCTCTTGGATATTTCGTGCCGTTTCACGCTGTGAAATGGCACTTGACTGCTTCCCAGGGTAGCGACGCTGATTTGAACCCGAAGTCTCTCCGCGGCCAGCGGAGCGCGATATTCTCCAGCAGCATCCTGCTTCCGGATTACGCCACTGGCCCATTTCATGCCTTCATCAGGGTAAACTCTTTAAAAATTTATCTTTTCTAAAGTGAGATTAATATGTTTCAAATAATATTCATAAAAGATATAAAGAAGAACTACTATCTAATAATAAATGGAACATAGTTTAGAACATCTTGCACAGTCTTATCCTGCTATTCCTCTTTTAGATATTTATTACCTCTCACTAAAACATCTAGGAGTACAAGATAAAGACACCCTGCGAGGAAGGCCAACGTGGAATTTGATAGACTCTTCATCATTATTTCATGTAACTTTTGGCACTTCAGAAGGGGATAGTCCGTTTTCGATTGAAGGAACTAAGTTATTGCACGATGGAAGAGAGTTGCCTTTCCGTGCTGACTTTGTCGAACGTGTTCCTGTTACCAACGGCCGTTATTTTTATTTTAGGAGTACAGATCACATGACTCCCACTTTAGATGATCAGATGGTCTTGAATCTTAACTTTCGAAGACAGTGTTTCTCCTGTGACTTCTGCCAATTCAATCTTTATCGGTCACAGCCAAATATTTCTGAAGAGGAAGGATTCCAGAGAATTGTTGCCTCACGCGAAAGGAAAGACTTACGTGACGTTAACGAGATTGCTATTGTCACGGGTTGTTTTGGATCTAGCGAAAAAGCAATGGTACATATAGAAAAAGTAGCAAGAATCGCCGCAAGTTTAGGTTTTACCGGAAGACTGTTGTACATGGGATCTGAGATTGAAGATAAAGATCAAGTGCAGAGAGTCTTAGGTGTTGTAGAAGAAGCAGGTCTCAGTGGTTTTAGGATGATATATACCGTTGAAATGTTTCAAAGACGAGATCGGCTGATGAAAGGGAGAAAGCAGCAGAAATCAATACAAGAAATAAATGATACTCTTCGTTCTTTAAAAGATTTAGATGTTAACCATCTAGAATATACTTATATTCCCGGTCTTGATACGCTTGATGATTTCAAACTAGGAGCTGAGATGCTCAAAGATGTTGCTCTTCCTCATATCTGTGTCTTCCGGCCTTGGCGTAAAAGACAAAGAGAGGAGCAAGCTACCAGAGACTACATAGAACGAGGACCAGCATACTTATGTGAAATGAGGGTTTTCTATGAAAGCTTATATGGCGGGCCAATGTATGGGAATAATCTGGCAAATCTCTGGCCCTTTCCTCTCGCCAGAATAAGCCCATTCTGGGTTGAACAAGAAATAGTTGGTGATGTTGTGGGAAAAAGGTATTGGAAAAGTCAGACAGATTTACGTAATGCGGTTGCCTGCGAAAGTTCAAAATAAGTTTTGGGGTAATTATAATGAGAAACCTTAATAAAACCCACCCACCTTCTCCACTCTATGAAAGAGGAGATTCGCAAAGAGATTCTGTATGACCTGTCAGAAGCCATTAAAATCCTCAATGTGCGTGAACCGCAGGATATTCCAGAACTAAAGACCCTCAGTGATCATGCTATTGAAGATGTCGCTGTAAGCAAAGATTTAGATGTCATTTCCATCACTGTTCTTATTTACTCCATGTATAAAGTAGTGGAAACTCTCAGTGATAAAGAATATAAAAATCTCATTCAGGAATTGCAGAACGCTAAAAAGACATTAGATCAGAACAATTACGGGAAGTATAATGCCTCTATCCGTACTATTTTTCAACTCCTTAAAAAAAGCAGCACCCAGACGAAGGAACATCTACAGGATGTCATGCAGGCGGCGAGGATCAAAAAAGGCACTGCTCTACTTGAACATGGCTTGTCCATGGGACAGGCGGCAGGATTGATGGGCCTCTCTAATTGGGATCTTCAGCAGTATGCAGGAAAAACGACCAGCTTAGAGACGCATACAGAAAGCGTTCCCGCGCAGAAACGCTTACAATGGGCATTACAATTATTTGGCATGTAACATGGCAAAAATATTATTTTTTGACGCCGGACCGATCATTTCGTTAGTGATGTCCCGTTTGGCAGGCATTCTCCCTGAATTAAAGAAACAATTTGGCGGCACGTTTTACATCACTCCCGCGGTGAAATACGAACTGGTGGATCGTCCCATAAATGTTAAACGCTTTGAATTTGAAGCGTTACAAACATTGAAACTCATCACCGATGGGGTGCTGGAAGTATACGATAAAGTTCCTCAGAAAAAAGTAGCGCGTCTTCGTACTTTAGCAAATGGCGCGTTTCGCATCAAAAACAAACCCATCGACATTGTCCAGTCCGGCGAGCTGGAATCCCTTGCCTGTGCTTTAGAGACTGGTTCTGCCATTGTCATGGACGAACGCACGTTGCGTTTATTTATAGAGAATAGCAAAGACTTTACCCGCTTGTTAGAGAGCCGTTTCCAAAGCGCTGTACAAGCAGATGAAGAAAAAATAAAACAGTTCTCACAGGAAGCGCAGAACGTTACTATTATCCGTTCCATTGAACTGGTGGGTGTAGCATATAAATTAAAGATTCTGGACTCGTATGTCCCTAAACAAAAAGATGGCCGTTCTGTTCTTGTAGACTCTGTGTTATGGGCTACGAAATATAATGGCTGTGCCGTGACAGAACATGAGATCGAAGAATTGAAAGCCGTTCTGTTAAAATAAGCTGATTCTAAAATGCTCAGAGTAAGCATTCTAGAAGAAATCTTTTTAAACCTGCCCTCTTTTTAAAACAGATAATGGCAAAGAGATGTATCCTCTGTAGTGCGCAGGCAGAATTCCGTATTAAAGACACCCCTGATTTTTATTGCCAGGAATGTGCCGAAGATAATTTTTCTGATCTTTCTTTATTAGTGAAGATGGAGGAAGAAGCCCAACGGTTAAAAGAAACAATTAAGAAACTGGAGGGCGTGGACGAAGATGACAATGTATAAGACCATTAAACTTGGCCCTGTGCAGACTTCTACTATCGAACTGCGCGATATTGGCAAAGCATTGTTCATCCTCTCGTTAGCGTTTGCGATCATTTACAGTGGTTCACATCTTCTGGGAGGAAATGTGAGTAATCTCTTCTCATTCTCTTTTCTGATCTTGTTTGTGATTTCCCTGCTTACAGCAGGCTTAGGATTTCTTCTCCATGAATTAGCCCATAAAGTGGTAGCCCAGCGTTACGGCTGCACGGCAGAATTTCGTGCTTTTGACCAGATGTTATTCTTAGCGTTAGGATTAGCGTTTGTGATTGGATTTATTTTTGCTGCACCCGGCGCGGTGATGATTTCCGGCAATGTCACCCGAAGAGAAAACGGATTAATCAGCATGGCTGGGCCTATGACTAATTTCGTTCTGGGGACTATTTTTCTGGGACTTAGTTTTCTTCTTCCGGCCATTAGTATGGTATGGAGAACTGGTTTTTTTATCAACATGTGGCTGGGATTATTTAACATGATCCCTTTCGGCAACTTTGATGGCATTAAGATATTTCACTGGAATAAGTTAGTGTGGGGAGTGATGGTAGCGTTTGGGATATTTTTTACGTTTGTGTATAAATGATTGTAAAAGGATAAGTTGTAAAAAAATAATAATAAATAATTAAAATAAATAATGCCCTCAGTGATATAGTAAACTGCGCCATCAATGTCCTTTATCCTGCGCAGTTTACTTATTAGATAACTGCGTAATTATGTGCTGTATCCCACGCAGTTATCTATACTTCTCTTTCAGAGGCGTTAACCAGTCAGCTACTTCTGATTGCAATGCTTTATCCTCACCAGCAATAAAAACATCTAAACAGGAAGGTTTATATCCATGATGGATACTAAAATGAAATGATGACTTCCTATTGTTGGTGAAGCAAACCGTAGCAGAATCTATATCATATCCCTGTCTTCTGAGAAAAGGGAGAAAATTTTCCTGCAGAGCATGAGAGGCAGTGCGATGCCATTCCTGAACGCCTGCTTGACGTGCCTCATCCCAATGGTTTACTTCTACACTCACTTTGTGTGGCTTTCCCGGCTCGAGAAGTACATCTAATGAACCACTCGTCAACGCCGATGATGGCACTTCTTCTTTACGATATGCTTCCTCTCCAAATCGTGGAACAAAGATACCATGTTCTGGGGAGAAGTGATAGTGAGCAGACAGATATGGAGTCACTCTCTGTTCTCGACACGCCGCCAACATATCAGGTACGTTTTTATGTGCTGGTGGAATTCCCCGAGCACTCGTCCAGATGTTTCCAGCAATTAACGTACCCGGTGCAGTCATTATTGCTTCATAAAATAAATCCTGTGACGATTCTTTAAATTGCGCAAGATCTTCCATAGTGTATCCCCCAGAACATCTATCAAGCACGTTTTTGTCCTACTACTATAAATAGTTTATGCTGTAATTCGCAGAAAACGAGTTGAAACTAGTTTCATCAAGATTTCTTATGAAGTTCTCATGGAACTTACTTTATAACAAGATTATTTTATCGTCTGCAAACAGCGAAATGTTTATATACTTATGATGGTTACTTTAGAAACAAGCGGTGTTTTCTGCAAAAAAAAGAAGGTGATACAAACGAAGCAGCACGTCTTTCAAGAGGTAAAAAAGTTTAAAATTCAGAGGTGTTGTAAAGGCTGTAACAAACGGATTGTGGTGGAGAACGCAAACCGTTATTACTGCACCGACTGTCGGGGATACTAAATTCTTTTTTTTATTTTTTTCTTTTGACATAGTTTCTCTATGTGTTTCAACAATAAAGGAAACTGTGTGTATCCGGCAGCGGCATTAAAATGCCCCGCTTTAGAAATAACAATGATTACTTTGTCCAATCTTTCTGCAACTTCCAGCGCTTTTTCTGCAGGGACGTAAGGATCATTATCAGAATGAAATAACACAAATATTTTACAATTCTCTTTGATCCTTTTCCAATCAAACGTGGTATAAAACGTTTTGTTGATACTATCAAATCGTTTCTCCCCTAACGGCGAAATAAATGGAGACACCAGAATAGCCGCTCGTATCGGTTTTTGCAACGATTCCAAGACGTGCAATACAACTGCTGTACCTATACTATGCGCCACAAAGATTGTTTCTTCATCAATGTTTTTTTCGTATTTCTTCATCACTTTCATCCATGAAGAAAGAGACTGTCTTTCTGGTGTGGGAAATTGCGGAGCAAACACTGTATGACCATCCCGTTCCAATTCCCTTTGCAACCAAGGGATCCAATTCTCCTGTGGACTGCCGTACGCGCCGTGGATGATGAAGATTGTGGTCATTTCTTACAATAAATAAAACAGTCCTTAAAAACTTAACGTCATGAAAATGTGGGAAAGCGCCTCACCCCGCGCTAAAGCACGGGGCTTGAAAAGAGGCGCTTTCTAAACCCCGCATTTTCAGGACACCAAAAGCCAGAAAGCCATTCATCCTCGTATTGAAATACGAAGCTTTCTGGCTTTTTAGTGTAAATAAATAATCTTATCTTTCGTTTAGCACCAATTCCAACCCCGCTCTTGCTTCTTCCCGTTGTTGCTCGCTAGGTTCTTCATAAGGCGTGCCTCCGGCATGGAGAACACGGCTAAGTTGAAGACCCTGAAGAACATCACGTCCATATGTTGTGGAAATATGTCCAAAACAAGCAGCAATACGTTCTTTTGGGAGCAGACGATCTTTTCCCGTGGAAATAGAAAATCCCCGGGAGGTGCGCATCACTGTACTCCTTTCTCCAATGATAAATACTTGATATGCAGGAACATGATGTTCTCGCACTGGAAATCCATTTTCGTACCAGAAATCAAAATAGGAGACCATAGTGGTCTCCATACAGAAAGTGGTTTTAAATTTTTTGTTAAATTTTTTGTATTAGTGTTCTGGGGCAAAGTACCCTCGTACCTCATGGGCATAGGTTTTCCCGGCAAAGGAGATACCATTAGGTATTCGTTCCATGACCACTACAGGCACCATTTCTAAAGGTAATCCCCCTTTCTTCATCAACGTTTGCTGAACGATAGCTACGCTCACAGGTGTTCCTAAATCTACTTCAAACGGCTTGAATCCATGATGCACGGGAGGATGGATGAACACTTTCTCCATCCCCATAACAGCACTGATTTTTTCAGGTGTATGAATAACATCAGCAGCTGTACACTGATATGTCTGTGGAATACAGACTCCCAGTTCCGCAAGTTCAGGGGCATGTTCTTTTAAAAGGGCATCAAGGAGCAGCTTATCATCTGTAAGAGTTTTTACTTGAAGACTCGGTGTACCTTCTCTTCCTCCAAATAAGCGGAGTAGATATCCACCGGGAGCGTTCTTTCTCACTTCCAATCCCGCTTCCTGTAAATTCTTGGTAAGAGCACGCACTTCCATACGATACAATTGGTTTTTCTGGCAGAGAGCTTCATCATACGAAATGCTCACGATCTTTCCATGTGTTCTCTCTTCCACAACCCGTGTTAATGCACTGTAAAACTCTCTAGAGGGATCAACTCCTAACTGATGTTGTAGTCCCATACCAATTTGCTGTTCATGGATATCCCATCCCATATACAATTGTTCTTCTTCACTGAGAAAAAAGTCAATACTAAAGAGCAACGCCTCACGGGGGTCTGACAGCCGTGACACAAGATTGCTAAGTACAATATTTCCAGCCTTTTGCATTTGTTCTCGTACTCTTTCCGGCAAGACTACTGTGCTTCCATACAGCAGGCCATGCACAGGGTATTTATGCTTTACATCCCGTTGCTGGGATAATCCTGCTTTCTTGCATTGCTCCATCATGGCAAAGAATGCTTGCGGAACAGACTCTCCTGTACTTTGCCTGTACTGCTCAACTGCAGATGTTATCGTACTTCCTACCAGCGTTTCCTGTAATTCCCGCAATCTTTCTTCGGCAAACAGTTCTGGGAATACAAAATATCGCTCCTCCTTACTGTGATACGATGGAATGGAAACCCCATCGAATTCTATAGGATGCACTGCTGCTGTTCTTCTTGTAGCGTCTGCTTTGGCTGCAGAATGAATCTGCCGGGTTAACGCCTGAAGAGTGGAATGCTTTCTGCTCCGCGTCATGCGTTGCAAGTACATATCCCACATATCTCCTTCTTTCACCCCTTGGCTTCTATTCCGTTCAAGGAACGCTCCCACAAAATGGGGTGGAAAAATATCTGGTGCTAAATCCAAGAGTTCTGGTCGGAAGAGAATGTCTTCCATGCTTTTCTCTCTTCGAACGCGCTCTTCTACCTCTGCCAGTGTTTTTAAATCCACTCTCCCCCGGCGCAGGAGAGCTCCCGCTAATGTATAGTTTGTTGTCATAGTCTTATTCCTCCAATCCTTTACAGATTATTTTTCCTAATGATGTTATGGTAAGTGGTATTCCTTTAGTGTTTGCTCCTCCATAGCGAATTAATCCAATAGCATTCAATTGACGAACATTATTCCATACTGCTGTTTTTGAACAGTGTAAGAGCTCTGCACTATGTACGACAAAAGTAGTGACGGTCATTTCCTGCTGCAGATGATTTATTTCCCGAAGAATGATTTTCTGCTTTGTCGTTAGTCTCTCTTTGGAAATAATCTGAACAGCAGTAATCAACTCTTCTGGTGATAGTCCAGAAGCTGGGATAGTCGCTGGAATAGTCCTTTCTCTAATAGTATAATCTTCTTTCATGGTTCTGTTGAGAGAGTTCAGTATCAGTGGCTTATGTTGATGTATTGGCGTAGCCAAACCAGCAGAAATAGCGTAATCCAAAGCAGTTAGAACTACCTAACTCTTGTAATGATTGTCCCGTTATGTTTTCCTGTTTTGATATCGTTGTCATATTTCCCTCCTTGGAGCAAATTCTTTGTGCTGTTAGTATTGTGGCAAACCTCTCGCAGAATAAAGAGCGAAAGGAAACTTAATAAAACCAGCAAAAAGAATACACACTATTGAAAACTGCCTGTCCTTGTTGTACAGTGTGTGTTTGCTCCATATATGTCTTACAGAATATAATAACTATATAAACATTTTCTACAGGAAATGTTGCACTAAGAAAACAATCCTTTCCAGAATCCCACAAACCTCGACCATGTTCCCGTTTTCTCAGAAGATTCCTGTTCTCCTGCTTTTCCCACTATCGCTTCTTCCTGAGGTAATTCTTCCTGTTCTTCTATCTGTTCCGGAGCTTGTGGCACGACATCTTTCACGGGAACAATCACTTCCGGAGTTTCTTGTACTGCTGGCACTTCTTGTTTTGACGCTTTTCCCACCACAAACGTTCCCAACGCTCCCGTGGTGGTGGTATAATACACATACCCTCCCTGTTTCTTCGTCATGGTTGTTTTTAATGCAGAACCATCACGATATACAGTAAGATCGCTGAGAGCGATTCCTTTCTCCAGAATGTCTTTTTCTTTCAGCTTCAGGCGCATATCCACTTTCTCAATCTTGTTCTCTTCTAAAGAAGAGACCGTAAACGCCATCACCCAAGACCCCTCAAAATTCACATACTCTATTTCTGTAAATGTAATTGTTCCCTGCTTTACCGTTTCTTTAAAATAGACCGTGGCATCTTTCATGCCCGGCACATTGCGCACTTCAAACGTGAGATCTGATCCCGCAGGGCCGTAACCAATAGGTTCTACCGCCACGTTTCCTGTAATGTTCAATGTTCCATCTACAGCACTGATAATGATTAACACAGAGAATAAAAATAATGCCGTAAAACCAGCCCAAAAGTTCCCGTTCTTTATCTGGTGAGATGACCCATTTGCTTTAATCTCATCCCCTCTTTTTTTCTGCTTCATTGCAAGAGAAAGAAACACTAGAAGTTTATAAATTTAACTTCTGCTCATGGGAGTAAACTCCGGTTCACTGGCAGATTTTTTATTCTCTTCCCAGATAGAAATAGGATCTGGCAGGAAATGTTCCACGGCCTCTCCAAAGAAATAAAATAATGGAGAAAAAAGAACCATGGCTAACACCGCCATTCCGATGTTCATATCAGAATTGTACACTAACGGTGTTATCATCAGCAATATATACGTCACTACTCGTATCCTTCCAATGTAATGCACAATCTTTTTCCCTTTAATGCCATCATGCACGATCCATAACCCGTAGGCAAATACCCCTAATGAACCGGCAATATTTCCTGCTAAATGCCAGCCGCTGATTACCGTGCTTTGATACAACCTGATGCTTGTCCGCACCCAGTCCAAAGAAGCCCATAATCCCACCACTCCGTTGCTGATGGCATTTCCCAAACTGGTTCCCCTCTTTTCCTGAAAGAAATCGGCAAAAATCCAGTTTAGGTAGACGGGAACAATAATCCAGAGCATTTCCGTGTTCAGGAATGGCGCGGCAAAGAGTCCGAACCACGTCTTTACCAATTCCCAGAGGAATGCAACCAAAGCCATAACCAGAAGTAAATGGTAAGGGGATTTAAACTTTTCTTAGGTAAGAAAATGTGGGACCCCCGGGATTTGGATTTCCGCTCTGGAGATAACTCCAGCAGTCCCGGAACAACTACGTTCCCTCGTGGAATTTCTTCCGCTCTTCAGCGTAGTGCTCTTTCCTGCGTTCCTGAGAACGGCCCAGGTTGAGCTAGGGTCCCATTAACGTAAATTAATAGTTTATTTATAAGGATTTTGGTCATTGACGCCTAAGATTGAAATTAATTATGGATTAAATCGAAAGAGTATCTCTCTTCTTTATGCACGAAAATGTCGCTAGGTTCAAAACCCTGCCATTTTATCATTTGTAAATCGCTATAATTACTGCAAGCACAAACAAGGCTACTCCCAAGATCTTGTTGACGATATGCTGATGTTTTCCATAAACAACCCTGACCTTCTTTTGAGTGAAAAATATTGACAGAATTGAAGCCATAATGAACGAATTAATTGGCATTGCAACCCATAGGAAAATAACAACCCAGAACGGAGCACCAGATGACATAACTGTCGCAAAAATGCTTGCGAAAAAGAGTGAAGCTTTTGGGCTAAGGATATTTGCAAGGAAACCAATTTTTGCCGCTTGGAACGGTGAAATGTCTTTATGCTCATCAGAAGTTGTGTCAGCTTTTTGTGTTTCTACTTTAATCAGAAAAGTTTTGATACCAAGATAGACCAAATAGCCAACTCCCAAGAATTTGATGATGTTGGAAGCTATTGGTGAAGCTGAAATGAGGAGTGCGATTCCAGTAACAGAGTAAGTGATGTGAATGAAATTACCAATGGCTATTCCCACTGCTGTCCAGATTCCAGACTTTCGCGAATACACCAGCGAGTTTCTAACGATTAACACAAAAAGTGGGCCGGGAGTAAACCAGGCAAAAATATGAACTGCCAAAATTGTGCCAATTAGTATGAGATTTTCCATTTTGCTCTCTAACTCTTTTTCCGACCACCTATCTGACCACTTTTTCTGATTACCATTAAAAGAGGTTTAAAATAATTGGTGCTTAAGTACTCATGATCCCACCAGCGTACTCTCCAGCACTGATCCGGCAAACCAGTTAAACAAGATAATCACAATCGCTGCTAAGATGCAGTACAACAACGTGCTGTTCACCAAATTCTTTCCTAACGAATATCGCTCTCCTAATTTATCCGCCCCATTCTGAATGCCGTTGCTCAGTATGGTCAAAATAAAAACGATTTCAATGATATAAAATCCCACCACCAGCTGAAAATGAAACGTGGGAATGCCAATGCCAAAAATAGACAATAAATCCTGTGACGACCCTAATTGTTCTCCCCGCGAGGCGATCTGCTGCAATTGCGCGCTTAACTTCGTTAAAATAGTAGCGATCATAGAAGTAATACCCACCACAATGCCGGCAATGGCTGGAGTCAAGAATTTGATCTGCGAACTCATGGATGATAACACATCGGCCATCAAGTCATTCAATCGTTCCTCAACGCGTCTGATTTCTTTCATGTACCGTGACATGGATAATAACGCCTGCGCGGCGATACGCGGCCCTTTCTTGATGCTTTCTACTAACACTTTCATAGAAGATTCAATCACTTTGGAAGGATAGGCGCTGATCGCTCCAACATTTGGATCAAACAACGATTGCTCTAATCCCATGCCTAATCTGA
Organism: uncultured Methanosarcinales archaeon; assembly: GCA_964361725.1. Classification (GTDB taxonomy): domain Archaea; phylum Nanobdellota; class Nanobdellia; order Woesearchaeales; family GW2011-AR9; genus CAYIBV01. The sequence goes on from CAYIBV010000013.1 coordinate 14,657, forward strand.
CAATATTCTTTTCCGCTAACGAAAAGAAATCACCAGAAGTTGTTCCTTCCATGGTCTTGGCCACTTTAGCAAAAGCGATTTCTGCCGGCAGGCCATCTCCCAGCCTATTTCCTAATTGGAATAATGCCGAGGAAAATTCATCTTCTAGCTGCTTTGTGCGGGTACGGATCTGAATCACGTTCTGCGAGCGCAACACATAATACACTCCCCATGCCAATCCCAGACTAGCGATAAATACCAAAGACAAAATAGATGCTCCTAACCCATACGGCCCTATTTTATCCATGGGCGGACAATTTTGAGCAGGGGGACAGACATAATCCATCAGTTTAAACGTTCCTTCTGCAAATTGCAGTTCAAAATTCTGATCCACGGCATGGATAATCAATGGGCTGAACCCAATCACTGTTCCTACCACCAAAATCATGATGCTAAAATACAATGGATTCACGCGAAGGGTAAACTTCTTTCCCAGCGGAATGCCCACCATGGTAAACTTCTTCATCTCCGGCTGGGTACTGATATCCGTCCCTCCATATCCTGCCGGTCGTTTGGAGAGAATATTTTTTCCGAGATAATATACTGCAATGGGCAATGTTACATTGTACAACAGTGCAATGTAGATAGCCATGGTAAATGGACCAGCATTTGTAGCCATGAAACTCACCACTAACGGCAAGATGACCAATCCCAAAATAGGAAGGACGATACCCAGCATGTGCAGCATAGTAATGGGCGACTGTAAATTATGGGCGTAATGCAGCATATTATCATACGTTCCGTTCAAGATCACATCTAATGCTTTATCTAATAACGATAATCTTCGTTCTTCAGATGATTCATATAATGACGACTCCAGAAGGTGGAATGCCTCCACAAATTCCCTATTCCAGTCTTTCCATGATTCCATATAAGCATTTGCCGAATCATGAATGGTGCTGTACCGCTGTGTTTCCACATCCCAGAGAATTTTTCGGAAATCTAATGACAATGGCGGCTCAAGATGATCGGAGGCAAAGCCAATAGCCCGTTCCAGGTTAGAGGTATGGCGCATG
>CAYIBV010000014.1:0-15381 GCA_964361725.1 uncultured Methanosarcinales archaeon
GTTGAATGCCTTCGCGACGGGGAGGAATCCCGACCATGCGTCCATCACAGTGACAACGGGACTGCTCCACAAGCTGAACAAGCTGGAGCTGGAAGGAGTTCTGGCCCATGAAATGTCCCATATTAAGAACTATGACATTCGGGTGATGATGCTCGCAGCCGTGCTGGTGGGGTTGACGGTTCTCTTATCTGATTTCCTGCTGCGAAGCTTTTTGTGGGGCGGGAAAGGGGACCGAAGGGAGAATAATCAAATGACACTTATCTTTATCATTGCCGGCATCGCTCTGGCGATTCTCTCCCCGTTGATTGGAGAGTTGATTAAATTATCCATTTCTCGCAGACGGGAATTTTTGGCAGATGCTTCAGGAGCATTGTTGACGAGGTATCCCAAAGGTCTCGCAGATGCGTTGCGCAAGATTAAAGGAGATCCCGATCCGTTAGTGGACAAGGCAAACAAAGCAACGGCGCATTTGTTTATCTCCATGCCTTTCCGGCATGATCACAAAGAATCGTTTATGCAGCGAATGTTCGCCACACATCCGCCCATTGATGAGAGGATTAGAAAGCTGGATGAAATGTAAAAATATTTTAAAAGAAAAAGACAACAAATTTCATAACAAAAAATACAGAATCACCGGCACGATCAAACATCCCATCAAATGATTCTTCCCCACCCCCCAATAGGATGCCACTAACCCCAGAGCAGTTGATGTCATTAAAATGACAAATCCTACCAGACCGTCAAAATACAACGTGAGAACAGTAATAAATATCATGATTCCCATAATTAGCCGGGCATAATTTACGTTCACAATAAAGTGGGAAAATATTTTTGAGAACCACAATGTCAAAAGGGTAGCCGCTCCTCCCGCAGTGAGGGAAACGGCAAGAAACACCAGCATTTCCTCCAAGCTAATGGTTCCCGCAAGTTCATGCACTGCTACGATTGCTCCATTGCGCGCTTTGTCTAAGGCATATATTGTGGCGATGGAGATTAACATATTAGCAGTATTGATTCCTCCCACTAATGACAGAAATCCCTCATCGCCAATGTCACCAACAATATTTGTGGCCACGATAGCAGCCTGACTGCTGCCAAATCCCGGTAAAAACGCCGCAATAAATCCCATCCCTGTTGATGCTGATACGGACTTTATGACATTCTTTCGGGTAATTGTTAATGGCTTTGTAAGATCCTGTGGGGGGATAGTAGATTTTTGCGATAGGCTTACCACCAGAATGGAAAATCCAAAGAGTCCCGAGAGTAGCGGAAATAAAGGTTGGTTCAGGTTTGGAATGCTGAATACCAACAACCCTAACCCTCCCGCCAGCAGGAATGCTGTCAAGCATTTCATCCACTCTTTTTCTTTGCCGATCATGTATGCCATAATTCCTAGTAACAGCACTCCTACAATTTGTTGCACCAAAGGCTGCAAGTACACCATGCTCCAGATAAAGAACGGGAAAAATGCCGCTCCCAGTATCAGGCTTCCAAGAGAACCAATAATAGTATACACCACAGCGTTATGTCCTTCGCCTTGCAGAAGCATTCTATGTCCGGGCAGGACGTTTAATGCCTGCGCCTCGTCAGGAGCTCCTAAATAGATACTCGGAAGGGTATCAAGGAAGGTATGAGTAATAGCCAGGCTAATGATAAATACACCCAAGACTAACGGGGTGGTAAATCCCAACAGCCACGCTGAGGAAGAGACTACCAGAACAGATACTAAATTCACATGAATGCCTGGAGTAATGCCCGTGATGATGCCGCATCCCACACCAAAGATAAGGGCGAGAATAATTTCTCCAAGAGCCATGCCATTTTTGTCTGTCTTTGTTTTAAATACTTTTTGAGCATAAAACATCTATGCTAGAGTGGCACAAACAAAAACGTTTATAAAATAAAATCCTTTCCTTCCCCTTATGGCGATAGATGGGAATTTATTCTTTGAGATAGGAGTAATTTTCATCATTACTGCTATTGCTGCCTTTCTGTTACGGCTGATGAAACAGCCGCAGATCCTCTCCTATGTAGTGGTAGGAATTCTTGTCACTCCTCTGTTTGGTATCATTACCAACACCAGTTTAATCGAATCTATGTCAACGGTCGGAATAGCCTTCCTGCTCTTTATCGTAGGCTTGGAGATGAACATCAAATCATTAAAGAACGTAGCGTTGGTTTCTGGGATCGGGGGGATCATTCAGATCCTCATTTTATTCGTCTTTGGGTACTTCCTTGCTCTCCTCTTAGGATTTCTCAGCGTTGAAGCGGCATACATTGGCCTGATTCTGGCGTTTTCCTCCACCATGGTGGTCGTAAAGATTCTTTCCGACCGGCGGGAATTAAATACCCTTCATGGCCATATCATCGTAGGAACATTATTGGTGCAGGACATTGTGGCTATTTTTGCCTTATCTGTGTTAACTTCCATCAACGATTTTAGTGCTACATTATTTATCTTGTCTATCATCAAATTTATTTCTTTGTTTTTACTATCATATATTGGCAGTAAGTATCTCTTTCCCACGGTGTTCCGCTATGCTGCCAAACATCCGGAATTGTTGCTGATAAGTTCTTTAGCAGTCTGTTTCTTATTTTCTTTGACGTTTGCCGTGATGGGATTTTCCTTGGCTATCGGAGCATTTTTAGCAGGCGTGGCTCTGGGCAATCTGGAATATAATTTAGACATCATCGGCAAAGTTCGAAGTTTAAAAGATTTCTTTTCCTTGCTCTTCTTTGTCTCATTGGGGATGGGTTTCTCCCTCGCCGTAGTGCAGGAACGATGGATAGAAATTCTGGTCATTCTTCTTCTGATCCTTGTTCTCAAGCCATTTATTGTCATGGTGGTATGTTCGTTGTTTAAATATACCAAGAAACCATCATTTCTTACCGCAAACGCTCTTGCGCAGGTGGGGGAATTCTCATTGATCCTTGCCGCTCAGGGGCTTGCCTTAGGACACATTTCCTCTGATTTGTTTTCCATAACGGTCATTATCACCATCGTTTCCATTGTGTTGACATCTTATTACATGGAGTACAACCAGTTCTTCTATCGTATCCTGCGCTGGCCGTTACGATTCTTTAACCGCTTTACTACGGAAGGATTAGAGTACGTTGCCGATGAGACCAAGCCCACTGTTGTTCTCTGTGGATACAACCGCTTGGGATACAGCATCATGCAGGCGTTTCATAAGAACAAGAAAGACGTTCTCATCGTAGATTACAATCCTGAAATCATTGCTCATGTCATGAAAGAAGGGTATCATTGCATTTATGGTGATGTGGCAGATGAAGACATCATCCATCGCATGAATTTACCTCGTATACGGTTATTGATATCTACCGTTCCTTCTCTGTCAGACAATCTGCTGCTTATACGCAAAGTACGGGAAATGAATAAGAGCACTAAAATCTTCGTTACCGCGTCTGATGTGGATGATGCTCTGACGTTGTATAAGAATGGGGCAGATTATGTAGTCCTGCCGCATTTCTTAGGAGGAGAACACGTGGCGAACCTCATTTCTGATCTGCAGCGGGATAAGATTAAGATACACGAGCATCGCAAAGGACACATTCAGCATCTTCTGGAGAGGAAAAGAATGGGACATAAGCATCCGGCGCAGGAGTAAGTAAAGATTTATATAAGATTCTCTTATTTTTCACATATGAACTTCCAATACCTAGCCCCCGTTCCCCGTGGCAAAGATCTTCTAGACTTAGCGTTCCGCAAAGCACGGGAACGCGGCACGACAAAAAAACTCAACGGAAGCTGGCTGGAGATCATTCAGAAGAAAGAAGCGTTGAAATTAGATATCATAAAAGACGTTTTGGTGCAGAAATTAGATTCCCTTGTGAATGCTTTTCCTTCTCCCGACACTCTTCCTGAATTTTATAAAACGTTATTTTCCCTGACGCAGAATGTGCCGTTGTACAAAAAATCTCGTACCTCTCTGACCTGGGCAGCTGAAAAGATCCGGGAGATCCATCGTCTGGGTGTGAAGAAAACCGCCAGAGCATCAGACAAACCTACTATCAATGCTGCCGGGAGGGAAGTCTATGGGCGCATTTCTTCCATTCTCAAGCAGATCACTCCTCCTCTTCATGCTTTGGAAGAATCACGCGAGATCATGCGTACCTATCCTGATATCAAAGAAATGTTTACGGTGTGCATTTATGGCTTTCCCAATGTAGGAAAGACGACATTATTGAATGAACTCACTGGAAGCAGGGCTAAGGTGGCCAGTTATGCCTTTACCACTGTTTCCATCAATTCTGGGTTTATGAAAGTAGATAACCAAGACATTCAAGTCCTTGACGTTCCCGGATCGTTAGCGCGGAAAGACAAGATGAATCTTATTGAAAAACAGGCAGAACTTGTCATGAACGATCTTGCTAAAGTTGTGATTTTTGTCTTTGACCTCAGTGAAACTAGCGGCTATTCCACCGAACTGCAGGAACAACTCTATCAGAAGATAAGGAAACAGAAAGAAGTTCTGGTGTATGTGAGCAAGAAAGATCTTACCCCAGAAGAAGTCTTAACAAATTTTCCTCAAGAGACGTATACTTCAGAAGAGCTTAAAGAAGAGATCGTGAAAAAACTACCCATTCCTAAAGATGATACAAAAATTGCAGACAGTGCAGACAGTGCAGACGGTGATACAGAAGAGCTAATCTAAATCCCTCCCTCAACAGTAAACTTTAAAACCTCCAGAACAATAACTCAGGTGTGATGGATGAAGAACCGTTTGAACTTAAAGAACGTGAACCGTGGAGAAGAGAACGTAAATCTTTCTTTACCGTGGGATTAATTATCCGTCTCGTCATCCTTGGGGCGATTTTTGCTGCTTCGTTTATCTTGGAACCAGTTATTTTCGGCTCTCCCTCTGGGTTTATTACGGGAGGAATCGTCGCTTTGCCTGCTCTCCCTGCTACGGAAGTGACCACTTCTTTCGCCAGCGTTGCTGGTATCTTAACACTTTTAGTTATCATTGCCGTTATTCCCAGTTTGCTATTCGGCTATCGCCGGAAGAAACGGCAGGAAACCATGCTCTGGCAACAGAAAAGACCGATTCATCATCGCAAAGATTTTGCCGAGCGATTGGAGCAAGTGAATCATGAATTAGCCGTAGTACGCACGCAGGAACCAGTGCCGCAGAGCGTCATTCTTCACATGGCACGAAAACCCGTTCCACGGAAGGGAGTACGATTACGAAATGGTCATCCTCTGGTCCTTACTCCCTCAGAGGAGAAGTTAGAGTGGGATCACCGCTTGGCACAGGTAGAGCAAGAAATAAAAAAATACGCAGACCTTCCTTCTCCTCCTGTACGACAGGACATGCCTAAAGCAACATCGCAGGATATAGATGTCACACAAACTCTTTCCAAAGGCTTAGAACATTCATTCTGGTTGTTAAAGAACATTACGTTGAAAAAGTAAAAGATAATTGTGTTTTTAACTGCTGTGTTGCATAATTCAAATGGGATTATATTTATAAAGATACTTAATTATCTTAAATTATGCCTAAAACAATTGCGATTATTGGAGCGATGGACGAAGAGATTGCAATGTACATTGGTAGTATTGTAGAGTTAAAAGAAAAAAAATGGAAAATTTTCACATTTTATACCGGTAAGTTTCAGGGTCATAACATCATTTTAGTTAAATCCGGCGTAGGAAAAGTATTTGCTGCGATGATTTGTCAAGCATTAATAGATACATTTAATCCTAATCTGATTTTATTTACGGGAGTTGGTGGTGCTTTGAATAAAAATTTAGAAATAGGTGATGTAGTAATAAGTAAAGATTCAGTTCATCATGATTTTAACGCTGAACCTCTCGGTTTCAAAAGAGGCCAAATATCTTATACCAATTATCGATTTTTTAAAGCAGAAGGGAAGTTGGTTAATATTGCATTAAAAACAAAAATAGAAGGACACAAAATAATCAAAGGAAGAATTTTAACAGGAGATCAATTCTTTACCCAATCTGACAAGAATAACCATCCCTATTTAATAGAAGAATTAAAAGGTGACTGTATTGAGATGGAGGGAGCAGCAGTTGCCCAAGTTTCCCATATTAATAATATTCCTCATTTAATTATAAGAACGGTTTCGGATAAGGCTGATGGTACGGCCGTGCATGATTATAATACCTTCAAAGCAGTAGTCGCTTCTAATTCTTTTAAAGTTATTAAACATATTCTCCAAAATATTTAGACTTTTCTTGGAAGGTGGATATAAGAGATTAAAGTTGTAAAATTTAGGATTGATGACTTATTCTTTGTTCTAATATCTCTCGTAATTTCGATAAACTCTTTGATGTCTCTCGATGCAACTGAAATGATATAATCCCACGCACCAGTACTTCTTTTTATCCAATGTATTCTTGGATGAACAAGTATATTTTTCTCGAAAAGATTTCTATTTGCTAAGTTTATTTTGACGAGGATATTGTGAAACTGTAATCCTAATTTTTCATAATCGGGGTCTACAGTAAACCGGATAATTTGCTTCTCTGCCATTCCATTAATTATTTTCTTTATGGCTTGATAATTTTTTCCAGTTTCTGCCATTAATTGATTATATTTAATATTTGGTTTTACTTTTATCATTTCTAAAACACCTGTTTCTTCTTTGGTTAGTTCGTATTCGTTATTAAAACTTAAGAGGTGGTATCTTTCAATAAGTTTTAAATCGTGACAAAAAGACTTATAACCAAGCGTGTCCTCCAATTCATGAAAGACAACATCCATATTAATAATAATATCGTGAAATTGTATATTTATTTTTTCCAAGATCTCTTCAAAATCGGTTTTGTTACTTGTCATAGTTAACAAAGATAAATCATACTCTCCTAAAGTTTCTTTTACTTTAACAAAAGTATTCATTTTTTTTATTGAAAATAATGTTTCCTCATCAAATCTAGATAGTTTTATCAAAATAGTTGCTTTTAATATTTTTTTATGATTAAATATTAGTAATGGTTTTATAAACCCATGTTCATATAACCTTTTAGTTCTATTTTCAATAATTTTTCTATTTATTTTTAAGATGGTAGCCAAATCCGTAATACTTAATCTGGAGTTTAACGAAAGAAGGTATATAATATTTTCACTAATATAGTCTAACTTAGGTGAAAAAGTTATTGTTTGTTTCATTTTTTTTAATTTTATTTACCTTTTAATCAGAATAAGTATATATTTGTTTCTATTAATCTAAATGTAAATGGCTACATTTAAAAATAATCTTATGTTAATAGGCTGTGGCCCTCATGCCCATAGAATATATCTCCCCCTAATACAGAAGTATAAAGATAAATTCGATATTATTTTAAGAGTAGTTGTGGAAGTTGAATCGAAGAAGAAAGAAACCATTGATTATTTTAGTACAGTGGAGATAGGACCAGAATTATACTTTATTGAAAATGATTCGGAGAGAGAATTTGTTCTTTCAAAGAAAGATTATGGCATCTTGAAAGATCTTGTCCATAAAAACAATATTAATGCGATTATTCTCTCCACTGATCCACTGGCTCATAAAGCATACCTTAACTTTGCGTTAGAAGAGGGGATACATGTGTTGACAGATAAACCAATTACAACGCAGGTAAATGCTAGTATTGATGTAGAACAAGCCAAAAAAATAATGGAGGATTATCGAGGTCTTGTAGAAAAGTATAAACTTGCTGAAAAGAGATTTCCAAATCTAATTGTAAGTTGTTTATCACAAAGAAGGTATCATCCGGCAGTTAATAGGATAAAATCTGAGCTAGAAAGAGTATACCAAAGAACAAATTGCCCAGTTACTTCAATAATGTGCCAGCATAGTGATGGACAATGGAGAATGCCAAACGAAGTAATAGATTTTAATTATCATGGATATAAAAATGGTATTGGTAAATGTAGCCATAGTGGGTATCACTTCTTTGATATCATGTTTTGGTACACACAAATTACCTCAGAGAAAGAATATGACCAAGTTAATTGTTATGCTAATTTTATTCGACCAATGGATTGGATATCACAAATAACAATAGTCGATTATAAGAAAATATTTGGAAATAGTTATTCTAATAACCTATTTAATATCAATCATGACGATTTCATAGAAAAGACCAAAGAATATGGTGAGATTGATGCTCATATTAATGTATCTTTAATGAAGAAAAAGATGAAGATGACTAATATCTCTTTCTCTTTATTACATAATGGGTTTAGTAAACGATCTTGGATAAATACAAAAAGCGACCTATATAAAGGAAATGGAAGAATTCGACATGAAACACATATAATCCATCAAGGCCCTTTTCAGGCATTGTATTATGTTTCATACCAATCAGATCAAATTGAGAACGATATCTTAAAGGGAAGTGGATTGATAGGAGGAGAACTTCATTCCGATGTTTATATATTTAGGAATTCCAAAGCGCTGGGAGTTGATTTGCCTGAATTTGAGCTAATCCAATTTGGTAAAGTTAATGAGCGGGGATTAGAAGGATATAGTAGGGGACATCAAGAAGATGCAAGAGGTACTTGCTTCTGCGAATTTATGATGGCAGTTAATGGAGAGATACCAAAAGGAAAATTAAAATCTTCTTTAGAACAACATGAAGGATCAGTCCTGTTAATGAGTCTTGCATATCTTGCAGCAGCAAAAGAATACCAGCAAGGAATACCTCTCTCATCATATCAAGGAGGAAAACTACAATGAGGGGTAAAATAATTTCATTTGATGGTTTAAACAGGAGTGGTAAAGGAACCCAAATAAGATTATTAAGAGATTATTTAGAAAACAGAATAACCCCTGTTGAAGTTTTAAGAGGAGATGGTAGCAGACCCGGTGTGGGTTTAAGAAATTTTTACGACCCCACATCAAATTGGTGGGTAAACTGGCAAGCCAATAGTAATAAAACAGTCAATGATTGGAATGTAGCATATCAAGTCTTATCAGAAGAAAATAATGGGCGCTATAAAGAATTTTCTCACGGAAACCAAGGAGGAACAATATTAATGGATAGAAGTTATATCTCAAGATATTTTATGTTAAAACAGCAAGGATTGAGGATCTCTTTGGAAGAAATTGCAAATAGTACTGAACTTATGCCGGACAATTATTTTGTTTTAGAAGTTCCAAAAGAGGCTTTATTAGAGAGAGCTTCTGAAGACGACATTAGCAAAACTGAATTTAGAAGAGATATAGTTAGAAGATGGTATAATTTATGGGAGGAGGTAGTGTATGATGCACAAGATTTTTTAAAAGAGAAGCTTATACGAATTAATGGAATACAATCATCTCAAAAAATTCATGAATATATAGTTGATAAATTAGGAGAAAAATAAAATGGCAAAAGTTGGCATTGATTATAGAAATTCAGTTGTTGGGATCATTAAACGAAAAGATGGAAAAGTATTAATAACTTTTAATAAAAGAATAAATTCTGTAGACAAAAATAATCTGGAGCAGAATAGTTATAAATTTCCGCAGGGAGGTATTAATTCAAATGAAAGTTCAGAAGATGCAATAATCAGAGAGTTGCAAGAAGAACTTGGCTTTGATTTCAGTGGAATTAGCATGACCACTAAATTAGATGATTATGTTAGTTATTGGTTTAAAAACACAGAAAAACAAGATTTTGAAATTAGATTATTTGCGTTCCTATTTGAAGTGGATGATTTAAATGTGAATCTATTAAAATTAGATCCAATAGAAGTTTCAGAAATAAAATGGGTTAACCCAAAAGATATTAAATATTTACCGTTAAGTATAAGGCATGATGCCTATTTAAGTATCTTAAGAAGATTTGATTTGATATAAACTATCTCCTAGAGTTAACTCCTCTGATTATATAGTGTTGACAAAAATTTGGGAGAGCGATAGCGAACCGTTTATCACCCGTTATGTCTAATTGTCGTCAATTAGTCACTCTTTTAGTTCTCGATAAACGAAAGCACCAATGATTAGATTCTCAGCGCAGCCAGAAGCTTTTTCGAAGAAATTCGCTTGATGACCTTTAAAGATACCCCCTCTTTAAGTAAAATGTTGATAAGAATGGGAGGAGGTCATTAGTAAGAAAATTAGTATTTTCACTTCGTCACAATCTTACAGGTGCAGGGCAATTTCTTTGAGGCCATGCTCAATGCTTCCCGTCCGGAAGCGATAGATCCTTTATTTAACCGTAGTTCAAACACGATTTGACCTTCCCGTATTCTGGCGGCACAGCCGATAACTTTTCCAAAAGGCTTCTGCATACCTGTACTCATCCGGTCCGCTCCTGCCCCTGAGGCTAAAGGATTTTCCCGCAGGATGTGAAAAGGATACACTTTCAGGCGCAGATGATACTCTTTTCCGATATTCTTTTCTAAATGCCGATTGGAAGACATCCGTGCCGATTCCAAAGCATTATGGCGGATGTTCATGCTTCGTGTAGCGTGAAGGGTCATCTTTGTATCATACTCTCCCTGTGGCGTGCCCATATCAAACTTTGTAATCTTCATATGAGGGAACCCCCCACGGACAAAATTCTTCTTTGTAAACTTACTAATCCGAGTATACGGTCGTTCCAGGCGCTGATATGCTACAAACTTTCGTATGCGTGCCATAGTTCTTCTCAAAAGACAGGCTCTTTATAAAGATTTCGACTTTCTACTCCCAGACTTTAGAGGTACATAATTTTATAAATAAAGCCTAATCGAGGAGTATAATATGGTGTACGAATCCCCAAAACAAAGAGAATCCTATCTTCACACAGTCCTTAAACTAAAAGATCGCGAATTACTGACAGAGGATCTAACCCTTACTGACAGAGGAAGAGGGTTTGTCACCAAATGTTTTCAGGGCTTAGATGCGTTGGTTGCCCCCTTGCATGAAGCTCTCAGCACGGAAGTTCCCGAGCCGGAACATTGCGAACCGGATCGTGCCATATATACGCTAACTTGCCTCCTCTGGAGAGAATTTACCCCACAGGAAAGAACAACATTGCAAGCCTCAGCTCAAAAAGCATCCCTCCCTAAACCAGCCCTTCCCCTTCTTGCAGGAGCATACGTTCTGGAAGAAGCCCTTCGTCGGGGATATATCAATCCTTCTGGTTCTATGCTGAATCTGAAGAAACCGAAAACAGACCGGTTTACGAGACAATAAATCTTTTCTCCATTTTAATACCTCTCCAAACTCCGTTGTCCTTTCCGTGTTCCTGCTGGAATGGGTTTTATATCTTCCCCCACCTGCTTCTGCACTTCTTCTGCTATTTTCTTTCCCAGAATTTGTGATAATGTGGTAAGATCGGCATTCTTCACCTCACCGATAGTTTTTATTCCATTGGCATATAATTTTCGTCCTCGCACTCGTCCAATACCTCGTAATTGCAGTAACGGGAGCAATTCTTCTTTCACTCCCTGTTCTACCCGTATTCGTAATTTATGCAGTTCTTTCACCACATCCCGTAGCGCCAATGCCGATGCCAGTTCTTCTGATGCGTATAATAGCCAATCGGCGATCTCTTTTTTGGCATGAATTTCTCCGGGACGGATGTCAAATTTTTCAAAGAGATACTCTTCATCATGCTCATTGATCCACGCTTCAAAGAACAAAGCTGTTTTAATGGAATTCATAAAAATATCATACTCTAAATCATAAGGACTGGGTTCTTTCTCTAACACGAGATCATATCGTTTCGTCAATTCTTCCTGAATAGTATCGCTTTCTTTCTTTTTGACGGTAAGGAGCGGTCTCATTTCCAACGTATGACAGATCATCTGCAGCAGGGAAAATGATGTTTTCCCTTCCCTAAATTGCCCCAGACTATCTAACATATGCCGTGCCGTCAACGGGTCAAGATATAATTCCGAAACTCTCTTTCCCAGCGGCGTTGCCCGCAATTTCAGAGAAGAGAGGGCGTTGACGTTTCCTGCCAATACAAATTCCGCATTCTTTTTCTCTGGGGAGGAAGAAACAATAAATTCCCATTCTTCCAGCAGGGAGACCATCTTTTTCATAATTAACTCTAATTTATTCATGTCTTCATACTGATGCGCCCAAAACGTTTTGCCGAAGAACTCGTTCATAGACTGTTCATCATGAATAATTCCCGAAGAGATGAGGGACAATAAATACGTTCGAAGTACAGGCTCTACTGCTAACTTGGAATAAATCTCTTCCGGAACACCACAGACATATTTCTCATGAATATCTTCTTTCTCTGCTTCATCTTTAGCAAGAGTAATGGCTTCTCCAAATGATTCAAATTCAGGCCGTCCCGCTCGTCCCGCCATCTGCAAATATTCCAGCACGGGAATCCAATCCATGCCCCATGACCCGGAATAGCGTTTCAATGATTTAATGATGACGCGGAATGCCGGCATGCTTAATCCCGCGGCTAACGTAGGGGTACAACAGATAATCTTGATTGTTCCTTTCCTAAATTCATCCTCAATGATTTCCCGCTGCTTCTGCAACAGTCCGGCATGATGAAAAGCAATTCCCTTGCGCACACAGTGCGATAATTTCCGGCATTGTGTCGTAGGCGTCGTTGCTGCATTCAGGATGTCATCTTCCAGCTGCGGCAACTGAAACTGTGTTAATTTTGCGATTTCTTCCGCCGCTTTCTCGGCACTTACTCGTGTAGGGACGAACAGCAAGGCCTGCTTGTTCATCCCGATGGTTTCCAGAGCTAGTTTTGTAGTCTCGTCAAGCATGTAACATCAAAAAGAGGGTTGTTTTATTAAAGTGACGGAAAGAACCAATATGCGAATCATTTTTAAACTAAAATAATTTACCACAGTGAATGTACCGCTTCAGCTTTAGAGTAAGACACAAAGATTGTTTTGAGACGGCATTAAGTGTAAAATTTCCCCAGTATCATATTACCGTTATCGATATCCAATCCACGCACCAAAAAGAAAAGCAATATTTTTATTATATCACGGGTGACGCTTCACAATTTGATGCCTTTATCGCCCATCTTAAGAAATCAAGAGGGTATAAGCTTACGAAAGAGATTGAAAGGTCAACCAATACTCTCCTTCTTCTCGTTGTTCTGTACCAACAAAGCTACATTCAGAATGTCATTCAGAAATATCATGGTTTCTTCATTGATTTGCATACTGTTTTCGAGGGGTATGAATACTGGCACATCGGCGTCGTGAACCGAAACTCTATAGATGGTATGTTAAAAGAACTGAAAAAAATGGGAGAACTCAAAGTGCTGTACATAGGAGAAATAGAATTTGCCAATACTCTATTATCAAAACAGCAGAGGAAAGTGCTTATGATGGCCTATGGACATGGCTACTATGAGATTCCCCGTAAAACAACAGTGGCTCGAATAGCAAAAGCGTTGAAGATAAATCCAGCCACAACTGGTGAACATCTTCTCAAAGCAGAAAATAAGTTAATTAAATCCCTTGCCAAAAAGCTTTAGTAATAGTACCAGATATATCTGGTGAAAATATATTATAATCTTATAAAACCACTTCTAAGTAATGACATCAATAGATATTACTAGTATGTTGAAAGAAGGGTTACAAAGAGAGGTAGATTCTCCTGTGGTTGTAGAGGAAGCACCATACATGTATCCTATTAAAAAAAGAACGTGGGAGAATTGGTTTCCCTTTGCCTATCGTGCCTTTCAAAAACTAAATCCTCTTACTATACGATCATTTGCCACGATTGGCGCTGGTTCGGGAGCAGATGCCATAGGAGCATTACATGTTTTTAATCATCTTGACACTATTGTAATAACAGATGTTGATGAAAGAATCGTTCCCCTCACAGAAAGGAACATAAAGAGATATTGTTGGGGTGTTAATCTCGTTGCGGTAATTGGTTCACTCTGTCAGCCATTACGAGATCATGGACTGAAAGTTGATTTAATATACGAAAACTTACCCAATATTCCTGATGTAGAAGACATTACGAAAGAGTATAGGAGATCATCACGATATAAAGCCTGTTCTTTTGAAAGTTGTGATGAACAAGCAAAAGCATATTTATTAGAATCCCATTTTGCTTTTCTTCAGGAAGCGAAAGGATCACTAAATAGGGGAGGATCAGCATTGTGTAGTATTGGGGGAAGAGTGCCTTATGATATTTTACAGTCTTTGGTCCAGTCCGCAGGCTATCGTTTTGAAGAATTGGTTGCTGGGTTTAAAGTACAGACAGAACCTGAAGAAGTCTTATCAGGGTATGCTGAAGCGGAAAAAGAAGAGGTTTCTTTTGACTTTTACAGATACAATGAAGCGGTAGAGTTCCTCAAAAAGCAGGGAATGGAAGAACCATTTGTAGAGCTACCGGGAGAACAGTTAAAGAATCTTCTTGTTCCTTGGAGAATATCTGCACAAGAGGCATTACAATTGTATCAACAAGAACAATCATATAGAATAGGCCATACCGTGCTTGTGATTCAAGCTTTCAAAGAATAGAATAAAAATACTTTAAAAGAAAATCGCTATACAACGTTACCCTTTAATCACATACACCCCAATGGTAAATGGCTCTTCCGGGATGACTTCTTCTTCATAGACTGGTTCTTCTACAACTTGTTCCACCACTTCTTCCCCCACCACAACGCGCCATTCTTTTTCCACGCTCTCCGCGCCATCACTCACTATAACTCTCACGTTCTTCTCTCCCGGCGTGACAAACGTTCGTTCCAGTTGTGGTGATCCTTGCGCTGTCCCCTCTCCTAACCCAAAACTCCATGTGTACGTTAACGCATCATTATCTCCATCTATAGCATCAATAGAGAACAACACAGGCTGGTTCACCAATGCTGTTTTCACATCGCTTGCCATGATAATTTCTGGCGGCTGATTGACGTTTTTAATGGTCACTTTCACGGGATGGACGGTTTCTGCTTCTCCATCTGATCCCACAAAACGAAGCCATACTACAGCATCATCTTTATTTAGTTTCTTATTTAAGAATCCCTTGCTGCTGAACAATCCCGGCGTGGCGTTTTGTACTGCAGAAAACGAAGGCTCCCAGAGGAACACTCCTTCCGCAAATGACGCTCCCGGTGGTAGATTATCCAGCCGTATCTTTACCAAATCCATATCAGGATCTTTCGCTCCCACACGGATAAGGAACTGCTGATTTTCATTCACCACCACATCATCATCGGCAATGTCTAATACTGGCGGACGATTGCTCTTTGCCACATTGACAAGCACTGGTTTAGTATCACTTAAACTTCCATCTGTAACTGTGATGTAAATAGTTGTTTTCCCTTCATCATCGTAATCTGTTTTCCACATCCCGTCTCTTCTCCCGGTGGGAGTGGTGTAATAATATCTGATGATATCTCCATCTGGATCATAGGCCGTGGGATGCAGGGTCATGGTTTCTGTCTCTTTGACTGTGATGTTACCTAACAATTCTAATACCGGC
>CAYIBV010000015.1:0-15256 GCA_964361725.1 uncultured Methanosarcinales archaeon
AGGTAAAAATTTGTGGGTTGCCTCAAATTTTTACAGCTCTGAAAAATCAACTTCGTTAAATCGCATAAGTTATACGACATTTGGGTTCGGGCTACTGAAATCGATGTCTTTATAAAATAGCCAAATTTTATGTTAAGTATGCAGTCAAAAACTCTTTATCAAAAATACTCTGATGGTCGACATTGGGAAAAACATCCTACTCTTTACGCTGAAACTTTTGCCGAATTTCTAAAAAGTGTGAATTTTGAGGGAATGATAGTTGACGTCGGTTGTGGTATTGGTCGTGATGTCAATGTTTTTTCAAAGCTCGGTTTTAATGCTTTTGGTATTGATAATTCCAAACAAGAAATTGAAAATTGTAAGAAAAAATTTCCTGAATTAAAATTTGAAGTTCAAGAAGCTGAAAAACTCAAGTTTAAAGATAACTCCGTTGATGCTTTTTTCATGATTAATGTTATTCACTATGTGGATAAAGAAAAAGCAATTCAGGAAATTTTTAGGGCATTAAAACCTCACAGATACTTCTTTATCCATTTCAACATGGACATTATTGATAAAAATGGAAAAGTTGATTACCATCACAACCAAGAAGATATTTTAAAATTAGTCTCAAAATTCAAAATAATTCGGCAAAAGTTATTTGAAAGAGTTGACCATCAGCCAATTGAACATAAACATAAAATCATGGAGTTAATTCTTCAGAAACCTTAACGCCCGAACCCAAACGCCTTCGCTCCTTTCAGTCGCTCGGGGACGTTGCACTCTCACTTCGCTACGCTTCGTTCGCCTCGTATAACACGGCCGATATGCTAGACCTTTCTCCCCAACTGGAACTACAACTTCTCAATCTTCGCCGCAAGGATGAAATCGCTTTCAGAAAGACCATTGATCTTATGAGTCCACGTGGTAATCTTTACCTTCCCCCAAGCTAAGTAAATGTCCGGATGATGGCCTTCTTTTCCAGCCAGCGCACCAACTTTATCGGTGAATTGAAGCGCTTTTTTGAAATTGGGAAAGGTAAATTCTTTCTCCAGATGATGATTCTTCACTACGTTCCATGAGGGAAGCTGTTTTGCCAGATTTTTGAGTTTATCTCTTTTCAATGGAGGGATGCCTCCCATACAGGGAATACATTTCATGTGCGAGAGGTCTGCCATATTATGAAGGGAGAAGTCTGGGTTTAAATAGGTTTAATATGGTGCAATATATATTTTGGACAATAATATTTAAAAAAAGAGCTCATTTTACAGCAGTATGAGCCAAAAATATACATTTTACACGCAAACAGAAGACATTGATGAGCATATCCTTTCTGATTATGAGGAAGAACGGGATTGGCATGAAGATTCTCTGGGTTATTTCCTCATTCGTATCATCCCTGAAAAAAAAATCATAGAAGCGGCATTTGTGACTACAGATCACGTCATCAGAAAGGTGATTTCAGGAAGGTATGCTATTGAGATGTATCATACGATTGTCAAACGAAAATTAGTCACGCGCTATGAACATGCTGCGTATTTAGGGAAGGAATTGTATAAAGCAGAGATAGCATTGCGTTATGGAAAGAAATATAAACAAGATTTTCCTTTAGATTTTCCGGAATTGCCAGAAGCGGTGAAATTGGAGAAGAGGAGTTAATGAAGTGAACGCGGTGAAAGAATTCTCAACCACAAATCTTAAATAACAATAGTTAACCTAGTGATGTATGGCCATAGTACGACGAGAAGAAAAAGCAGTACAGCTTCCTGATGGAGAACCTATTATTGATGCTGCGAAAGAGTTAGGAGTGCTTTTTGGCTGTCAGTCAGGAATCTGCGGCACGTGTATGGTCGCAGTGGAGGAAGGAATGGAAAATCTCTTTCCCCGCAATAAAGCAGAACAAGAGATGGGTCTAGAGGGAAAGTGGCGGCTGTGTTGTCAGGCACGCATCAAAGAAGGAACGGTTATCATTCGATAAGATTATCATTTGATAAAAATTGGGGGGGAATCATATGGAAATATCAACACCAAAAATTAATGCACCAGCACCGTTATTTACGGCGGATGCATTTCATGACGGACAGAAGAAAACTGTTAGTTTAGCACAGCACCGGGGAAAGTGGATTGCCCTTGTGTTTTATCCCGCAGATTTTACGTTTATCTGTCCAACGGAATTAGGAGACTTAGCTGATCGGTATGAAGAGCTAAAGAAGTTAAATGTCGAGGTGTTAAGTATCAGCACAGATACTCATTTTGTGCATAAAGCATGGCATGACAACTCACCTACTATCGCCAAGATTAGGTTTCCCATGGTGGCTGATCCTACGGGAAATATCTGTAAAGCGTATGGAACGTACATTGCAGAAGAAGGATTGAGTCTGCGAGGAACATTCATCATTGATCCGGATGGTATTCTGAAAGCATATGAATTGCATGATAATAGCATCGGGCGAAGCAGTGTGGAATTACTGCGTAAGATCAACGCGGCGCAATTCGTGCGGGAGCACGGAGGAGAAGTCTGTCCCGCAAACTGGGAGCCGGGAAAGCAAACGCTGAAACCAGGACTGGATTTAGTGGGGAAAATATGATGGACGTCAGTAAAATAAAAAATGATAAAAAAATATGATGAAGTGCAAGTTTGTGATCTTGGAAATAAAAAAAGATTTATTGGCAGTTACAAGGTTTTCAGAAAGCCCCGAATTGGAGATACTGGGATTGTTGTTTACATAATGGGTTCAAAAGAAGAAGGATTTTTATACACGGTTGAGTGTGCTGGTGAAGATGGAAAATCACTTTGGATTGCAGATTTCAAAGAAAAAGAAATTCAAAAAATAAATTTAATGACTAAAATAATCAATCAACGTAAAGTAGAATTTCAAGTTAATTCCATATTTCCTACTCGATGGTCTCCCCGGGCATTGTCTGGTGAGCCCATCACTGATGAAGAGCTGTTTACGTTGTTTGAAGCGGCACGATGGGCGCCTTCTTCTCGTAACAACCAGCCTTGGCGGTTCATTTACGCCAAACAAGATACCCCCGCGTGGGAAAAGCTCTTTACACTGTTAGGAGACTTCAATAAAGAATGGACAAGAAATGCCGCGGTGCTTCTTGTGATTATTTCCAGGAAAACATTTGAGTATGATGGAAAAATTTCACGAACACATTCATTTGATACAGGGGCGGCCTGGGAAAATTTGGCATTGCAAGCTTCGCTGATGGGTCTTATAGCCCATGGCATGGAAGGGTTTGATTATGACACAGCAAAAAAAGAATTGCACATTCCTGATGACTACCAAGTAGAAGCGATGGTGGCTATTGGCAAACCGGGAAAGAAAGAGAATTTATCGGCAGCGTTACAAGAGCGGGAACAGCCATCAGAAAGAAAACCTATTCAAGCATTCGTTTTTGAAGGAATGTTTAATGAAAAATAAGAGGGAATTAAAATGGCATATGAAGCACAGAATTTTGATAGGTTATTAGGAACAGCAGGGTTCAGCAATCAATTACTGCAGAATCATTTTAAGTTGTATCAGGGATATGTACTAAACTTCAATAAACTAGACGCTATCTTAGTTGGAATGGAGAAAGAAGGGAAATTTGGCACTCCAGAATACGCAGAATTAAACAGGAGGCTTGGCTGGGAATTTAACGGTATGCGCCTTCATGAACTTTATTTTGGAAATATGGCCAAAGAAGGAAAAGACATCAACAAAACTGCCGGGGTGTTCAAGAGAATTATTGCAGAATTTGGTTCTTTGGAGTTCTGGGAGGCGGACTTTAAGTCCATGGGGGCGATGCGCGGCATAGGCTGGGTAATACTGTACTACGATCCCGCAGCCACACGATTGTTCAATGTCTGGATCAATGAACATGACGTTGGTCATTTCGCCGGCTGCATTCCGCTTATGGTCCTGGACGTGTTTGAACATGCGTTCATGCTGGATTACGGATTAAACCGGGCTGATTATATCAACGCTTTTATGAAAGCCATTGACTGGGATGTGGTGGAAGAACGGTTTAGTAAGAGGTAATCTTGAAACAGAAACATCAGCTTTTAATCTTTGGAGCAGTCGTTGTTCTGTTGTTAGTTATTGCATTATTTTTTGCATTTCAACAACAAGATGATGAGAAAGAATGCTGTGTAGAATGTCTCACTGCTTTTGAATCCAGTCCGGTAGGAGTAGGGCCGGAAGCAGCACGATGCGGAACATTCACAACGAGTGAGAAAATGACTCAGAGATGTACGATATTCTTTGAAGAAAATCCTCTGATTGTTAAAGAGTGCGGAGAGCGTAGGGAATAAGTTTATATATTCTCTAGTATTCATTTCTTCTATGAAAAAAATGGTGATAGGAGTGCTTGTATTTCTATGTTCTCTACTTCTATCTTCTCCATTGTTCTTTGCGGGAAATGAGGAGGTTGAACTCTCTCCGCAGAATCCTTATCCTTCGGAAAATCTTCTGTGTAAATATCTTACGTTTCAGCGGGGGGATGTGGTAGAATTTATCTGGAAAGTAAATGATGAAGTAAAAGATAATAAAGTTGTCGATAAACCTTCTACTATTTTTATTGGAGAGAAAAAGAAAAATGATAACGTTAAATGTGAAGTAAATCTTCTCGATCCGGCAACATTGCAGCGGAATGTGCATATTGGCGTACAATCTGTTACTGTAGGACGATATGAATGTAATGATGGGCTGGATAATGAAGGCGATGGATTCATTGATGCCCAAGACCAGGATTGTGCAACACGGACAACAACCAGCGAGGGAGCAGCAATAACTCTTACGCCGGAAGATCCTTATCCCTCAGAAAACCTCCTGTGTAAGTTCTTATATTGGGAAGAAAATGATGTCCTTGAATTTGCCTGGTTTGTGAATGATGCTATCAAGCAGCGGCAAGTCATTGATAAAGAATCAAGTATTTTCTCCAAGCAGACGCAACGGAATGATGTCGTGCGCTGTGAAGTGTATCATTATGACCCTGCCACGCAACGACGAGGGAATACTGTGGGTATTGAAGATGTTACAGTGGGAAAGTATGTATGTAATGATGGTGTAGACAATGATAACGATGGGTTGATTGATGGGCAGGATAATGCCTGCACCTCACGACAATGGAAAAGTGAGTTCCGCATTGAGACGGAAGGATTCTGCGAGAATCATCCAGAACAGGTGTTCTGTTTAGGATTGGGATTACGGGAAGTGAATGATCTGTGTGTGCGAAATCTAAATAATGAGTTATGTCAGCAGGATATACAGTTTGAAGCGTTTGACAGATGTGCTGGGAATGAGGATACTATTCTTTGCCGTGGTGTGGAAGATGTGGCAGCTTATTGTGAAGAGCACAGAAGAGAAACAATGTGTACAATATTTCTCACTCTCATCCTACAATGTCAGGAACAGCAGCATTGTCATGAATTAACAGAGGAAAATAAAGAGTTTTTATGCCTGTTGCGGTCATATTCTTTCTGTCTTTCACAGGATATTCCCCCCGCAAATGAACCTCCACAAGACCAGCCCCGACGACAGTTGCCTGCAGGACAGCCTCCCGCGCTTCCGCAGCCACCAGCAGGACTGCCAGAGAACGAGAGTGTTCTGCCATCACAGTTCTCGCCGGTGTGCGGTAATGGAATTTGTGAACTTAATGAACATAAAACCTGTCCACAGGATTGTGTGAGAACAGATAAAGGAACGCCGGGTGGACAACAATCAAATGTACTTTTAGCGGGATTGATTATCCTCGTCTCCGGAGCGATCGGAGCAGTAATATATTTCTGGAAAAGGAAGAAAATAAAAAGAAAGCAGAGATAATTCTTTGCGTTTTAAGATATAGAAAGGTTTGAGGTATTTTGATAGGTTGTTCAAACTTTTCTAAGTTTTCCGTAAGGAAAGTTCACAACCTCACTTCGTTCGGAGCGTTCCTGATGGAACAGAATAAAATGACAGAAAAGTACTTTGAATATTGATTAAAAATGGGTTATTCAAAGTCCCCTATACATTCCATCAGAGAAAGGTTTATATAAATGGAAAAATCAGAACATTGTTATGACTCTGACAATGTACCAACAAAAAGTAGTTTATGCTGCTTTAGAGCTTTCAGCAGAAAGCCAAGGGCGGCAAGGGTATGAATTTCGTTATGTTGACCATGATCTTTTGATAACACCACGGTTTGATATACCGGGGAGAGGAGCAACTGCTCTCCAGCCCCTAAGAGTTCCTTACAACCAAGAGAAGATAGTAGGAGGAGACGAAACGGTTGTGGGTGAATTGGAACTGAAAGTCAGAGCGATGAAAAGTACTTCTTCTGGTATTCACGAAACCATCTGAAACATAACGTTTTATCTCACCACAATTCTTATAAAACACAGCTCGTTCTAAGCAGGTATGGGAAGGAAAGAAGAATTAGTGGCCTATCTTAAAACAGCCGTGCATTTGCCTATTGCGGGCATGGATAAATTTCCTCTGGGCGGGTTTAATGATTTAGAACAACAGTTTGGCACAACAGATTTTACTACTCTCCCCGGCAATCCACAGTACCAACAGTTGGTCAGGGAAGGATTAATTTTAGGGTATAACGAGCAACGGAAATATAATGGCATGCCTTTCGGCCAGCATTGGGGCATTGACATTCTTTCACCAGCAGGGACACCTGTCACGGCTGCTCTGGGTGGCACGGTTATCGATACAAGAACCATCAGTGATCGGAGACCGGAGTTTTTTAACTTTAGTTATGGTAATCATGTTGTTCTGGCAACGAAATATAATAATTGGCCTATCTTTATGTTGTATGCCCATCTGGGAGATCTTGAACACCGCTTTGTACCGGGACAGGGCGTAGTGCGAGGTGGATCACTGGGTGTCATAGGCGAAGGATTTACCCATGAAAACGGAGGCTGGCCGCCTCACCTTCATTTTCAGGTGGCAACCAGCGTATTTGGCATAAGTGCGTACGCTGCGGATTTAGAAGCATTAACCATCAATCCAGAAGAGATTTTTGGAATCAGACCAAAAAGTTAAAAAGTCTCCTTGTTTTATATAGGGTTATGCCACATTGTCCAAAATGCCGCTCTTCCGATGTGAAAGTCATCTCTGAGGGTGAACTCTCATTTTCGCACTGCAACCGCTGTCACTATGATGAATTAGCGGAAGAGATCGTGGAGGAAAGCCATCGCAATTCCCAACGAGAGAAAGAAAAATTCTCTCCGTATAAAGCGGGAGGATCTGCAAGAACAAAAAAAGTATAACTTGTTATACTTTTGGAAAAGTTTAAATAGTTCTTCTGTAAAGATAAGATCATGGACGTTTGCCTCAAGAATATCGATGAAGAAGAGTGGAGAACATTTAAAGCAGAGTCTGCAAAGCATGGTCTTAAAATGGGGGATTTATTTAATAGAATCATACAGGAACATACGACCGATTGCGAAAAACATACCCTAGATAGAATTTTGCATGGCCCTAAGCCATTGAAAGGAATTCTCACCCAAGATGATTTTAAGCGCATCCGATCTCAATTCAGGAAAAATTTTTGGATTCCACCACAATGACTTTTATTGTTGATACCAATGTTCTCATCGAAATTGAGAATAATAATGAACAGATTATCACACAAATCAAAGCATTAACCCAAGAACCTTTGTATATTACATTTTTTACGTTTTGTGAGTTTTATCTGGGAATTATGAATAAAAGTGAAAAAAATAAAGAAAAGTTCTTAAACAGGATATCAGAGTATCCTTTATTGAACACTTCAAAAAATACAGCGTTGATTTTCTGTGACCTCCTCAATCATCTTCAGAAAGAAGGAAAAACAATCTCCTACTTTGATCTTTTTATTGCCTCTCTTACTATTGAATATACTATGACTTTGCTCACGTTAGACAAAGACTTTGACATGATCCCTGATCTAAAGAAGAAGGTGATGGCATTTTAATATGGTTCGTTCATTAGAAGGCAAGCATCCCATGTACTTTGAGGCTATTCTGCAGCTGCGGAAACCGCTCCCGGAAATCGTTACGTTTGTAGAAGAGGAAATTGCCCGTGCCGGGATTCCCATTGTCAAACAGGAAGAAGTACGAAATGGATATGACTATTACGTTGCAGACAGCAATTTTACCAAAGCGTTAGGAAAGAAATTGCAGCAGCAGTTCGGAGGAGAGATGATTATCACCTCTAGTCTGCATACCAAAAAAGATGGGAAAGATTTGTATCGTATTACCGTGTTATTTCGCACTACTTCTTTCAGGAAAGGAGATAAAGTCCAATATAAAGGAGATTCGTATACCGTAACACAGATAAGCAAAGATATTCTTCTTCAGGAGACAAAAACAGGAAAGAAAGTAAGGGTCAAGTATAAAGAGATGAGTTTGGTTAAGCCAGTAACATCATAAAAATGCGTGAAACCGTCTCACCACGGACTTTAGTCCGTGGTTTGGAAAAGAGACGGTTTCTCAACCACGCATTTTTAGGATGCAAGAAATATGAAAACTATCATATTTCTGCACAGAAATGAAGTCGTTGCTTCATTTCTTGTGCAAAAATGTCGCCCTAAAGGGTGGGGTTTTAAACCCAGACATTTTTTGCATAAGAAGATTTACATTTCCTCAGTTACAACCCTAGGTGTAGCGGTTGTGGTTGTTTTTTTTCTTCACTGCACGGAACGCAATGAGAAGTTACTCCCCAGAGTGATAAACAAGTTTTATAAAGAGGTCTTACATAGAAAAGTCATGGAGAATGGAGGGGGGTTTATGGCACATGATATTGACGAGATATTCTTAGAGTTTGTGCAGAAGAATTATAAGATGTTGACGGAGAACCAGAAGAATCTGTGTGAAAAGATGGGGATCAGTGTTCCCAGGTGATTATTTTTTATACGAAATATTGATTGAGTGTTGGCGTATCGGGAATGTGAACAGTATCTAATAATTCCCGAATACGATGATATCCTTCTTCTTCAAATTTGACCCGAGGGAGAGAAACATCTGTTTTTGCTTCTAATTCTGACACGGCTTTACGTCCAGCACGAAGTAAAGACAGGAGTGAGGCAGCTTGATGAATAACAGAGCTGTATTCTTCTAGACCCCTCGCAACATCTGTAAACTCATTCGAGATTTCAGGAATATCATTTACAGGTACTGGTTGTAAGTAAAGTTCATAACCCCACGGTACTATATCTACATTTAACACACCATTCTTTTCTAATTCTTTTCTTCGAAAGAGGTAATTTAAAATCCGTTCATAAACTCGGTTTGGGTCTAATGCTTGTAATGCTGGTTTTATTCTGCTTCTTTCCGGTACTGTACAGGTAAGATTGGGCGAGGCAATAAGGTACGCCGAGTCATAAGAGATTCGAAACGTTAATCTGTACTGAACAGTTCCATGATTAACTGTATAAGACATTAATGCTGGCCCAAATGGAGGTGGTCCACACAATTCTTTGAGTTTTAGCCCGTCGATGAATGGATTGAGCGTTTCTTTGAACTGGGCAAGTACCTGACGAGCAGTGTCACGAAACTGTTGATTCGGATCTTCCAGCCATTCATGAATATACCCCACTCTGCTTTCTCTTACAGCACCACCATACAAAAAAGCCATTGATTTCTGAAGTTCGCCTTCCAGAGGAAATACTGTAGTCTGTCCTGAAAATCTAGGTTTAAAAGGTATTCCTTCTGCACTAACGCGTTGTCCTAATGGCATAAATTCTTCACAGTTTGATGGTATATAAGATTTATGGTGATATTTTATCCTATTCTCTATTCAGAAACGGAATCTTCCCGCCACGATAGATATAGGCAGCTATAATGATGGCTATTCCTAAAATTAACGCAGCGGGAACATAATTACTTTCCTGCACAAGAATCTTATCAGGATATTGATGACATTCATTATCCGCCCCGCAATAGGAATTCTCGGCGCAGTCTTTATTGCTGCTGCATTCCCGATTGGCCACGTCACCGAGGAAAATGGCAAGGATCACTAACGCCAGAATGACTGCTACTACTGCAAGGGCGATGTTTGCTTTAGAATCCATAATAAATATAAGAAGATGAGCTGTTTTTAAGTTTTTCGATTATTTAGTAGTTACACCTAACCGCGCATCAGCCGTTCAGCCCGCACGAGCTTATGGCAATAATCTTTGTCATCCGCGGAAAAATCATGGATAACTTGATATGACAAGTCTGTAACCCGCTCCGGATGAAGTTCAGTAATCCTTTCTTTAAGAATTTCAGCGCATTCCGAATATGTTATTGGGCGATGAGGGTTTTGTTCATCCGCCAGACCAACAATGTCCGCGAGGGTATATCCTTCTAAATCGTGCATGATCGTGTCTGAATCACCCCTATAATAAGTAAAATATCGTGAAGTTTTTAATGGTTATGGAACTTTTTACGAAAAATTTGGGAGGGATAGTTATCTCTGAAAAATTATGAGTTCATCTACCATTTCGCTGTAAAAACACCATAAATAGCTATGGCTATGACAATAGCCCCCATAACCCATGCCAAGAATCGAAGTAATTTCTTTTTACTCATTTTATGTTATCCTGTTTGCAAACTTTATAAATTTAATCTTTTGTTCTTTGTTCCATATCTGTTTCTTATCTTTCCTGCCCAAAACCTTTATATTCCCTCGCTTTATTCCTTAGAGTATGGCTATCTATGAACAACGCTGGTGGAAGAAGATATTTACGCCGCAAAAAGAGGGGCATACTGATGTGGTGAATGATATTGAAGCTATTCAGGAATGCCTGAAAGATGTTACGGAAGAAGTGCGTTCTCTGCTGCCATTGCTGGAAGAATTAGAGGAGTTAGAGAAAGAACGGCAAGTAGCAAAAAGTGGGGTCATTAAGATCAACTTGGAAACACAGGCAAAAATTCTGGATTCTGTTCTGGAGAAGTATGAATTTTTCCAGAACGATGTAGATATCAATGGGTTGCGCGTCAAGAAAATTGCCAAGCAGGTACTTAAAGAAGCAAGGAAAGAAGGGTTAAAAGAGTTGGTCGCAGAGAAAGAAAAGAACATGCACTGGACGTTTGATTGGTAGGTTGATTTCTCAAAGTGGGTACATACACCGCAGCTCTGCTGCGACTTAATAACACACTTTGAGATTAAAAAATACCCCACAGCTCTGCTGTGATTGGGATTTTTTATTCAATTGTCTTAATGAAGCTTATTTTGAACTTTTGTGAAGAATTCTCTGGTTGTTTTATCCCTCTACTCTCTTTATATAGACTTTTGCGTTATTTAATATAAAAGAATTTATATTTTTCCTAAAGCAATGCTCTCTTGACTTTCTCATCAAAAGTATCGATATCCACTAACCCATCAAGATGCAACCCTAAACGAACTACTCTATCATGATCAAGATGACGTGCTGCCGCTCGCACTACCTGTGCTCCGTAGTGATATGCCGGTCCGTACATGGGGGCGAAGATGGGATGTTGTGCCCATCCCCGACTCATCTTGTCAACATGAGCATCATCCAGCAAGCATTTCTCAGCGACATACGCTTTCACTTCATCAATACTCTTTCCTTCCCGGAGATGAAGAATTCCCACATTATACTTGGCGGCATTTTCTAAATCATTAGCAGCAAGCACTATTCCCATTCCCGGACCAAAGTTCTCAATGACTGCTTCTCGTGAGCCATATAACAGAAAAATCATTGTCTCCGCAAGCCCCTCCTCCAGAGCAACTTCTGGTGTGCACATCGTTCCCATTGTAGATTCAATGCCATGCCTTCCGGCACGATAACTGAGATCGCGCATGACACAGGAGAAGTAGTGGGCAATCACTTCGTGAGCGGTCAGATGCAATAAATTTTCTCTGGTGACCGGATGATCTACATTGAGTTCAAACAACCCCGTAAACTTCGGTCTACCTGTTTCATCCTCTCCCCCATCATATTGATTAAACCCCGTATACCCCTTATCTTTTGTAGTCTGGAATGTATGACCTCTGAGGGTAAGATCTTGTAATCTTGGAATGTGAGTAAATGTATTCGTATATCGGCTCAGGAATCTGGTTTTGAGACGTTCAAACAGCTCTTCTTTAATGCGATGGACTTCCTCTCCAACCCGTTCGGGTGGAATAACACGTTGCTGTTTCCATGCCAGATAACGATCACGAGTATTTTTCTCTGTAGAATCCACTCCTGCATTATCTAAAGCCAGACGTAATTGTTCCTGTAGGGGCTCAACGGGAACTAAAGCAATATTCTCTTCCTGTGTCGTGGCTCTTCGTCGTTCATCAAACGATGGAATAAGATGCAATCCATGCACTCCCAATGCTGTATGGAGCATTATTTCTAAAGCACTTACTAAGTTCTCAACATATCGCTGGCGGAAATAGTCAAAAGAGGTGACAGATCCTCGTACCGCATTTGGTAATTCCTGAAGATTATATTTACTTACAAAAGTGAGTACAGAAGATTTATCAACTTTTTCTTTATCAACGTTTCCCCAAACACCACCTTTTTCCCGTAATTCCTGTGCTAATTGATCATCATAAATCGCTGGCAATTCTTTTCCTGAGATCCAATGATCTAGAATGAACCTATCTGCCGCTCCCCCTTTAATATTTCCTCCCCAGATGGTATCAACACCCACCAGCAGGGTTCCTAAATCTTTCTCAAATCCTGTAGAAAGTTCTTCTCCCATCTTTCCGCAAAAACGGGATGATATTTATATAAATTATAGTGATGCAAGATAGAGATATGAAGACATAATTTTAGAAAGATAACATAAACACACATTCAATTCTTCATAGAAAACTGCCGTCGTTCTAAATCCACAATCCTTCGCCGTTCCTCATAGCCGCAATCAAACTCGTGCCAGTGGCCGATAGAATTCTCTCCAAGCTTCCAGCACAGGAATACTTCACGTCCTTCAAACAGAGAGAGGAAATCTATTAATCCCTCTTCTAAATCTTTTACCACCACGCCTTTTTGATCTAGTTTTTCCAGCTTCTGATAAAATTCATAACTCAGGCGATGGTACACCTTGTTGAAACGCGTAATAGCACGAACAACTTCCGGATTTTCCTCTTCCGTTTCAATTTCGATAGTCTCCAATAAATCCAGCATGCGGCTTAACTTCTGTAATTGCATGATCAGGGGATGTATTTCCGGCAGGAGTTCTTCTGCTTCTTTCAAAGTAAGATACTTTTTTTGTTCTTCCTTCTGGGAAAGCCTTTTCATAGGGGCTAGAAAGACTAAGAAGCTTATAAATGTTGTTTATCTGTTGGCAATCGTAATATTTATAACCAACATCCCTTCCCCCTCACCCATGTCTTCAAAAGTAATTCTCAGTCTCCTCCTCATCCTCTTACTCATACCTTCCCTCTCGGCACAGAATGGCAAGCAGTATCACCTCAAACTGTTAGCCGTTCAGGAAGAAGGAACTACCTATATCGGCAGTAATGCGGATCTGTATCTTGAACTGAAAGAAGGCACCGGGCGCGTCTTTCTGGACACTTTCCCTTTAACAAAAGCAGACACGCAAATCTCTACCCGTTTTGCCAAAGATATTGCCTGCACCCATTTTAAGCTGGATTGTGATTATTATGATTTTATCTTTACTATCCGGGCAACGTCAAATATTGTAGGCGGTCCTTCTGCTGGCGCTGCGGCAGCTGCTCTTACCACCATTGCCGTCCTTGACCTTCCCTACACACAGGATGTGGCAGTAACCGGAACAATCAATTCCGGCGGCATCATAGGTCCCGTAGGCGGTGTCAAAGAAAAACTGGAAGCCGCTTCCAAGATCAAGATTAAAAAAGTTCTCATCGCCCAGGGAAGCCGTACCTATCCTGTGCTGCTTCCCAATGGGGCTGATACCAACAGAACGTTAGATCTTATAGAATACGGCACCACAAATCTCAGCATGGAAGTGCAAGAAGTAGTAGACCTTGATGATGTCTTGTATCATCTTACCGGCAGGCAACTGAATCATAAAAATGTTTCCATCACCCAGAATGAAGAATATGCGCGCATCATGAACGGTCTTAACCGCGTCATCTGCCAACGCACGGAGCAACTGCAGCAACTCTTATCTCAGGAAAAGATTATTCCTTCTGCGGAGGCAGAACAAAACCTTCAGCAGCGAACAGAAAGCGCTCTCAATGCTTCCACTATGGGAGATTTTTATTCCGCCGCCAGTTATTGCTTTAGTGCGAATATTCAGCTGCGTACGGAATATTATAAAGGAAAAAATCTCACAGAACAGGAATTACAGTCCCTGTTTTCTACCATAGAACAGAAAGCCACTGCTCTTTCGTTCAAAATTAATAAACAACAGATACAGACCATTACAGATCTTCAGGCTATTATGATCGTGAAAGAGCGGTTGAATGACGTGCATGATCAATTACAGGAATATCGGTCAAAGAATAGCAGTGAAGATCGTTATCCCATTTTAGCCTATGCCGAAGAACGCTTCTTTACCACCCTCTCTTGGATGCAGTTCTTTGACATGGAGGGGAAACACTTTATTGTTGACGCTGAGAGACTACAGAATATGTGCGTGCAGAAAATATCTGAAGCAGAGGAACGTTCTCAATACACCAGCTTGTTCCTTGGCCCACTACGCTTGGAGGGCATTCAGGAAAAGATAGACACCGCCCATCGTTCCCGGAATCAGCAGGAATATTTCCTGTGCATTATCACCGCTTCCCAAGCTAAGGCAGATGCTAATGCCATCCTCAGTTCATTAGGGGTGCCGGAAGAGTCCATTCAGGATTTTGTAAACAGCAAGCGCAAGGCAGTGGAACGTGTTATTGCCGAAAACAGTGAAGAGGGAATTTTCCCCATTTTAGGTTATTCTTATTACCAATACGCTCATTCGTTACAGGAAAAAGAGCCCTATACTGCTTTAGTGTACTTAGAGTATGCTTTAGAGATGAGTGATATCGCTCTTTATTTTCCGGAAGAAAGATCATTTTTTCAGGAAATGACGCGATTTATCCAAAAGAGTAATCTCCTCATGTTGGGAGAAGGAATTTTAATAGGTATCCTTACCACATTGTTGGTAATGAGGGTAAAGCGGGACTTGATGAGGAATAAGAAAAAAACTAAGATTACCCCAAAAATTTCTAAACAGTGAATATTTAGAAAGTGAATATAAACCCCGGCAAGCCTTGCGAAAGAGTGTGCTCTTTCGAGCTTTCCTTGCGGAAAGCACCGAAGCAGCTTGCCAAAACGTTGTGCAGAGAATCACCTATAGGAAATATAAACCCCGGCAAGCCTTGCGAAAGAGTGTGCTCTTTCGAGCTTTCCTTGC
>CAYIBV010000016.1:0-15202 GCA_964361725.1 uncultured Methanosarcinales archaeon
ATTCTGGGATGAAATAGTATCAATAGATGTGGTAGAAGGAGAATTTGAAGTATATGATCTTACTATCCCGGAAACCAACAATTTTGTAGCAAATGATATTATCGTTCATAATTCTTACACCCTTGGCGCCATTGCCGAAGGCATGGTAGATCTTCCTCTGGAGATTAAAAAGAATCTTTCCATCATCCTTCTGGATACCATGGGGATTTACTGGACGATGAAATATCCTAATCTTCAGGAGGAGGGATTAGTGAAACAATGGGGTTTTGAGGCCAGACCATTAGATGTAAAGATATACACCCCTTCTGGATTTTATACTTCATTTAAAGAAGAAGGCATTCCCACAGACTTCCCGTTTTCCATCCGCCCTATAGATGTTGAGCCGGAAGATTGGTGCACGTCGTTTGAACTCAGTGCCAACTCCGCAGAAGGAGTGCTTCTTACCCGCATTGTGCAACAGCTCAATGACCGCGGAGAGAGTTATGATCTCACCGATGTGCATACCATTATTCTCGCAGATACAGAAAGCGATATGGTCACTAAACATATCCTGATAAACCAGTTTGAAAAAGCGCAGGGGTGGGGAATTTTTTCCAAGGAAGGCACTCCCCTTGCTGATATTGCCGCGCCAGGACAGATTACTGTTCTAGATTTAAGTCCCTATGCTACACTGGGTTCAGGATGGGCTATCAAGAGCCTTGTCGTTGGCTTGCTTGCCCATAAACTATTTACCCAGCGCATGCTTGCCCGTAAAACGGAAGAATTCAAAACTGTGGATACGGCCATGCATTATTTTACACGGCAGAACGAAGAACAGCTTGCTGAGCCATTAGTTTGGTTGGCCTTAGATGAAGCTCATGAACTCCTTCCCCGTGAGGGAAAAACAGCAGCAACCGATCCGTTGATTACCATCCTTCGGGAAGGACGTCAGCCGGGAATTTCTTTATTATTGGCATCGCAACAACCGGGAAAAATCCATACTGATGTGATGACACAATCAGATATTGTCATTGCTCATCGTCTCACTGCCAAAATGGACGTTGATGCTTTGAGTATGTTGATGCAGAGCTATATGCGTCAAGGATTAGATGCAGAATTAAATGTTCTTCCCCCCGTGCAAGGCGCGGCATTAATCTTTGACGATGAAAATGAACGCTTATTTCCCATTCAGGTTCGACCAAGGTTTACTTGGCATGGAGGAAGTTCTCCCAGCGCCTTGCCGGTGAAGAAGAAAAGTATTTTTTAAGACTTTCTACAGAGCCTAGCTTTCAAGCATTAATTGCACAAGATTAGCATATCGTGTCGTGCTTACTAACGGCTTAAGAGCTTTTTGTTGTATTGTTTCTCGTGCCAGTTGCGCGGGAATAGTATCAGCTACAAAGACATCTTCAAATCCACTTTCTTCAAACAGTTCCGCAAGACGTTCCACATCCTGTTTTGGTGCGCCGCAGAATATTCCTAGGACGTAAGTACTTCCATTATGTTTTACCAAAAATGAACTAGTGTATATTTTTCCTCCTCTTTGTCCATGTGCCTGTGCTTGTTGCAATGCGTACTCTCGCGCAAAATGCGTTGCTTCGGAAGCGTTGTGACGGACAGCTTCAAAATCAGCTTCTCCGCGGACTTGCATCAAGTACAACACCGCCGCATGCTCTCCCGGTTCACACAAGGCATATCTGCTGTTTGTCAGGGCGATTGCCGTTTTCTTTTTCTTTATCATGTCCAGTAGAGGTATAAAAAATTTCTCTGCTGGTCTTTCTTGCAGGGGCGCGGTCTTTTCTCTCTGACGATATGTTCCTGCCGCCAGAAATTCCATATCGATGTCCTGAGCATCAAACCGTTCAAATTTGGCATCAAGAAACGCTTTTCCTAATGGGGGAAGATCTTTTCGTTCAGCGCTGACAAAAACACCAATAACATATGCCTCTTGTTCTCGTTGTACGAGGTACGAGGACCATTTTCCTTCTGTGGAGGGTGCTGTCCGTCCTACTAAAGAGCGCAGTCGTTGCTGTAACAACGGCTCAACAGTATTGACCGTTGCTGGGCCTTGCACACTCATAATATATACCAACGCTACTCTATCACTGTTATCGATGGCTGCAGAAGTGTATTTTCCGATATGCAATGAAGTAAGTTGTACGACATCGTCTAACGTAGGAGCTGCTGGTAGCGGCGGGGCTGCAGGTACTGTTTCTGGTATAGGAATTGCCGCGGGGGTCACAATATCAGGTACAAAAACTTTAGGTACAATAACTGGTGCTGCTTCCGGAACGGGTAAAAGTGCTTCTCGTGGAGTTTCTGTGTCAACAGCAGTTGCTGTTCCTTCCTGTGCAGGTTCAGCAGCAACAAAAGGAGTTCGTTCAGCAGGTTCTTCTCCTTCTTTTCCAGAGGGGGGAGGAGAATATTCTAGTTGTCCACTCGCGGGTGTGTCCAATGCTTGCGCCGTGTTACCTCTTTCCTCTCTTTCCGGAAATCGCCCATGTTCTAAAAAATGAGAAAAGGCCGGTTGTGCTGTGCTGTCTATCACATAAAAAGGTTCATTTCCGTTTGCTGCCAGATTACGGATATATTGTGGTAATTCCCCTGCTTCCATTTTTGATAGTCTGCTCAGAGCATTTCTTTCTTTAGTTTGGCGAACGTTAAAATCATCTGCCGCGGGGTAGGCTAGCCTGATTGCTTCATACAACGAAATGTTTCCGTCTATCTCTTTCACGGCATTAATCAGTTCTGCTCCCCATAACCGCTCTTTTCGTTCTTCCAGTATTCTTGAGGTCACTAACCGTTTTAATTCAGGATTACGAATATCCGTCAATTTCGTCGCTTCTTTATAATCATACAACCGTGCAGAACTAATTCGTTGCGTAGAAGTGTCTGCTTCTACATCTAACAGATCAACGAAACGCGCTCCCCGTGATGTTGCAGCGGTACGATGCGCGGCGAATGCTAAATTAACATATCTTTCTCTCACTCGGTCATTTGGTATTCCCTGCTGAGCAACAGCATGCTGCGCCGCAGTGAGTAACGCTTCTCTGATCCCTAATGGATTTACTTTAGGAATACGTACGGCGGGTGAACCGGGATTAATGTATAAAATACCTTCTTCATCATCTAACGCTGCAATTTTCCCTGCTCTTTCCGCATCAAAAGTAATCGTATAATTCTTATTTGTCCCCATTATTTTTCCCACTTCTGCTCCTACACTGCCCAGTAATTCCTGAAGGTCATCTCTTCCTTTACTGCGCCGTTGTGAGGTTACGTCTACTTTCATATCATTTTGAATTTCTTTAAGTACATCGCGTAATCGGGCAGATAATTTATGAACTTTAGGATGTTCAATAAACCGGGAACGGTCGAATCCCACAATATCAGACAATCCATCAGCATGAATAACCCCATATATTCTTCTCGCTAATGATTCCGGAAACCCTTTCCCAAATAGATCTAAATTAGCTCCCCCTACTGCCCTCCCATGCACTTTGATAAAAATACCATGTTCTCCTTCCGGCAACACTCGGGAAGAATAATACACTGAACCTTTCACATCTCCGACGAGACGATCATCCATTTCCACGAGGTATTCTACTGCCGTCCTAAATGATCGAGGAGTAACATGTTCTCCATTGACGTACACGGTAAAATCCGGTGACAACGGCATTTCAATGGCGATACGTTTTCGTAGTAAATCTAAATCAAACCGCCTGTCAACAGGCAAAAAACGTAATTGATCCATGGTAATCCTCGTTCCATGCTCTATCTTGGGAGGAATTGATGTTACAAGTATTGGTTTATCATCTTTATCTTCATGCGTAAACCGTTCTTCCACGCGTAGTCCTTCATTTCCTTTGAAAGATTCTAACACATAATGGCCTGATAACCGGCGAAGAACAAGGGAAGCAATGCCAAATTTACCAATCCTCGATCTTCCCCTAGGCGAAATGGGATTAACAAGTTTAACACTATCACCCATTCGATAAAAATTTTGTAAACCAAGCCAATCCATCCCCTCACCCTCATCTTCAACCACCGCGAGATCACTTTCTGGTTCATAGGTTATATTGACTCGTTGAGCGTCAGCATCATAGCCATTCGAAAGCAATTCTAAAAAACCGATAGGCACATCCTGGAAGAGAAGGTCACCCATTACCACCCCTAGATTTAGTCCATGATCCCGGGTGACGTGACGCACTGTTTGGTCTAAAGTCATACCTGTAAGGATTCAATTTCAATTTAAAAGTATTGTCATAACCAGACATAGATATTATATGAAGCATATAAATAAAGCATACAAAAACTGATCCCAGCGGATAACTCCCAAGGTCATGCTCGTCCCAAGGGTGATGTGTACGCTGGGCGTAATTACTCAAAATCCACCTCATTTAAAAATATTTAGTCTAGAATGGCAAAGTTATCTATGGACAAACTTGCGCGTTGAAGATAACTGTTACAGCCCAAACCATAGTAAACTATATAAAGACAAAATCTTTCCTTCCCTCTGAAAAGAGGTGATTATGGTATGGTCTTAGAACATATTTTCCCGGAAGACTGGCTGGAGCAGAAAGGTCGGTTTGCTTTTATATTAGGGGTGGGGTACACGATTATTGGTGTATTGATTGCCAAAATCCTCTTTCCTGGTGATCCGGCGTTAGTATCTATTGCTTTTACCTCTATGTTATTGCTTCCGGAGTTGTATAAAATATTCTCTATCGAAGAGCGGAAAGAGAGCCTGGAACAGCACGTCACTTTCCGAGCGTTATGGCGTGATGACATTGAAGTCGTGCGCATTTACATTTTTCTCTTCATTGGAATCTTATTAACCTATGCTGTCGGCGCGATGGTCATGGATGGGTTAGAAGCAAACACAGTATTTAGGGAACAATTAGAAATAAGATTTGGGGAAGGATTTGCCGGCCAAGCGGTAAACCTTGGCGGGATATTTGGCAGCGAGTTATTCTTTGAGATTTTAAGCAATAACTTTTTAGTGCTCATCGCTTGTTTCATCCTTGCTCTCATGTCTGGAGATGGCGCGATTTTCCTCATTACGTGGAACGCTTCGGTGTGGGGGACGATCTTTGGTGTTACTGCTCGAAACGCTGCCGTGTTTTCCAACCAGAATCCGTTTTACTTATTTGGCATGATCATGTTAGTGGTTTTCCCGCACATGATTATAGAAGCTATTTCGTATTTCTTAGCCGCTATTTCCGGATCAGTGATCTCCAAAGACGTTCTTCTGGAAGATTTTGCCTCGGAACGGTTTTTAGAAGTATTTGGCTTTAACCTGTATCTCTTGTTAGGTGGTCTGATTTTCCTCGTGTTGGGGGCAGTCATTGAGACTTTTGTCCTTCAGAATGTAGGATTATATCAGGAGATCATTAAAATGAGTCTGCTGGCAGGAAGTGGCGGAGCGTTAGGATAAGAGTTCACTCACTACTTTTTCTTCTTTCTTTTTTTCGTTGTTGTTGAGAACATTGTCAAACGGCTTGCAAGTGTCATAAAAGTCGCATTTTCCCGTAGACCATTTACATAATGGCCCCGTACAGCAAGGGTAGTTCCCAATATTCTCAGTTGAAACCGTATGAGTATGAATCAACTGAATTTCTTTCTTAGCTAATTCTAATAATTCCTGATCGACGTTCATGAGCTTTAATTTGTGCCTTAAGAAAAAAACACCCACTTTAGAAGGCATCACGCCATGTTTTTCAAAATAGAGAAGGGAATAAATTGCCAACTGCAGCCGTATGCTATCTTTCATGTCAAAAGAAGCGTTCGTCTTGTAATCAATGATATGCACCTCATTCTCCAAATTGTGGATGGCATCCACAAACCCCCGCACACAATAGTTATCGGAGACAAATTCCTGCTCTCGCAGGGGGGTGAGATAGAAAAAGGCTTCCTGCACCGATATTTTCTTTGTGTTTATCACCTGTGCTACTTCCTCTGTAAAATGATTTACCCAGTTCATGAGCATCAGCATCGTTTCCTCAAAATAAAAGCGTATTTGGTCCTGATTCAACTGCAGGCGCTGCAGTTCTGCTTTGTATCGCTGCCAGCAATTAAAGAAAATCGCCTGCATGTTCAGGAGGAACTTCTGTTTGTAATTTTCTAAAGTGTATTGCGAGACATCAACAGTATAGAAATCTTCTAACGCCGAATGCGCCACATTTCCCCGCACCTGATGGACATTAGGCAATGTTGGGAGTTTAGCAATATATTGATAATAATATTTCCGCTTACATTGCTTGAATGTATTGATCGATGAAGGTGATTCCACCCGTTTTGCCATGATTCCCCTCTTTTCTCCGATTGCCTTTGGTCGGTTCTTTATAACTCTTTCGACAAATGTATATTTTACCAACAAAAAAAGTATAAAAAATAAAAATCATACATATTTTTATAAACCACATTTTTTTAAAATAGATTATGAACCCCAACGCAATCACCACTTTCCGTCTTCTTGCCTTAGTTCTCATCATCCTCAGCGACCACGCCGGCTTGTATGCTCTCGCTGTCCTGTTCCTCCTCCTCGGCTTGTTCAGCGATTTCTTAGATGGCTATGTGTCGCGAACGTTTCATCAAAAAACAGATTTTGGTGCGTACTACGACCACTTTGTGGACAAGATTTTCATCCATGTGTTGTTGATGTACTATCTCACGCAAGGCTTCCTGTCATTTTGGATTGTATCTCTGATTATTCTGCGCGATTATCTTGTCCTCGGTTTTCGCCAGTATGCCATTTCAAAACAGCATCATATCCCAAGCATCTTTTCCGGCAAGATAAAATTAGCCATCCAAGGTATTCTCCTCCTCGTTATTGCTGTGGCGCGGATTAATCCATCGCTTTCTTCGTGGATCTCACCGTTTGGTGTAGTAGTCGTACTGTGGTCGTATATTTCTCTTGTTGACATCTTTCATCAGAATAAAGAATTAACCAAGAGCATCAAGAAAGAATTCTCATTCTAAAAGCAATCATTTTTAAATAGGCTCCATTTTAAAGAATAATCATGGCCAGACCATCAAACGAAACCGAAAATCAAGTTATCCGTGTACGTCTTCCCCAAGGTCGGGAAGTTCTGGGCATTGTCCAGCAGCGTTTAGGCGGCAGCAGGATGCGTGTCCGCTGTTTGGATAGCAAAGAACGTATCTGTCGTATTCCAGGAAGATTACGTCGTGCCCTTTGGGTGAGAGAAAATGATGTAGTCATCGTAGAACCATGGGAGTTAAGTGGGGATGAAAAAGGTGACATTATCCATAAATATGGCAGCAAAGCAGAGGTTGATTTCCTGCGCCGGAAAGGATTGCTCAAGAGCCTGGAAGAAGAATTCTGATCAGTAAAAATCCCCACAGCAAGCTGTGGGGCATTCAAAGGATTTTTACTCTTGAAAATGGGTCGCAGCAAGCTGCGTGGTATTAAACCCATTTTCATTGAATAAATTCTAATTAATATTATCATTGTGCTTAACAGATGCTATATATTAGAGAATAATCACCCCATCATAGAAATTATTAATAAGCCTTCTTTTCTGTACAAGTCTTATGGCAGAATACAAGCAAAAAGCAATAGTTATTCTTGTAGGAGTGCTCAGTGTCATTCTCTTGCTGGGCTTAGTTCGTATCTTCATCGCGGGCAGCGGGAAGTTCTTTGCCCTAGAACTCATGGGATTTTTTATCCTCTTGGCGTTAACAGTGGCAGGATTAGTGGGGTATGCCTCTTTCTGGGGGAAAAATGTGCTATTCTTTATGTTTTTGTTGTACATCATCAACCTTGCCCTACTATGGCTGTATCTGAAAGATATGTATTTTGTCCTTCTCATTCTTGCCGTGATAGGATTCTTATTGAGTATTCCTTCGAGAGTGAGTCATCCTCCCAAGAAAAGTCTAGAAGAAAGAAAAGATTTTGAAAAAGAACCTTCTGCTTCAGCAGGGGGAGAACCACACAGCATGGTGTTTGAACCAGCAGCCAAAGAAGAGAAAAAAAGTAAGAAAGCGACAGCGTCTTTTACCCCCGGAAAATATATTGCCAGCAGCCGCAGTAACGTTTATCATGCCCCAAAATGTGAATGGGGGAATAACATTGCTTTAGATCATCGGGTGTGGTTTGCAGGCAAGGAAGAAGCCTGGCAGAAAGGATTCCGTGGACATAGTTGTATCACAGAATAATTACGTATTCTAATAATTATATATTATTTCTTTCTTGGGTCTAATACCACACTGCTTGCAGCGTTATCAATTTAATGAATTAGTAACCAAGAAAGATTAAAAATACATGGAAAAAGAAAACTATCTTTTTCCAGTACAGAAATGCATGAAATTAAACAAATATTTCATTTCATGCATTTCTTGTACCCCACAGCTTGCTGTGGTTTGGATTTTTATGTCTTCCAAAAATAAATTATTAAGCCAATAGCAGATACTGTAATTGCCAAATCTGCCACATTAAACGACGGCCAGAATGAAATATCCATAAAGTCAATGACGTGACCACGAAATAACCGGTCAATGAGATTTCCCAGCACTCCCCCTAAAAATAATCCCATCAACACTTGGGGAAGCCAGTATTTAGGTATTTTAGAATAATATGCTACGACAAGGATTCCCACGAAGAGAGAAATAATTCCCAATAGTATAGTTTGCCCTTGCAGGATGCCAAATCCCGCTCCCGTGTTGGTAGTGAGGTGAATGGATATGACTGAAAATGTCCAGGAAGGCTGGACATATTGAATGAGCCATTTTGTTCCCTGATCTAAGAATAACGTAAAAGCTGTCGCCAGCAGAAATAACAGCACAATATGCTTCGATTTTACCATAACCGTTGCCGGGGCTTTTCTTCCGTTCCCCGTTCTAACACGACCAACCGTTGTTCAATGCTCTGCAGCATGGCTCGTAACGTGTCGAGCTTGCTATTAATCAGATCCCAGTCACGGTTTGCCGTGCCTGCCATCGGTACAGTTTGCTGTTGGTATGGTGAGGGCTGTGGAGGGAATTTCTGCCCCAGAGGGGGAGCAGTGATGGGAGGATGGTCTTCTGCGTCAAACACAGACTTTTCTTCCCAGGGAGATTTAGTCTCCACGTTAAAATCCTCATGAGGAATACCGGCATTCTGCATCTCCTTCTTTGCCACACGGTCAAAATCAAACTCATCCTCTTTTTTCCAGAACATCAGTTTATTTAACACACCCATAGTCTCTAGAATATCTTTTCTGGTTTTAAAGCTTTTGGAATGGTCGTTTTTGACTGTCGTGTCCTAATATTATTTCGTTTTTGACCAAAACCTTAATAAACGTCGTTTTTTCTCCCTCTTAATACTATGACAGAACACAAAGACCAATCCAGCGCGGAGAAAGTAGGCTTTCATAAAGGTTCCCTTGCCACATTGACCAAAGAGCGGGACGAACTCCTGCGTATTCTTCAGATTGTGGAACAGCTCATGCAGATGCACGTGAAAGAACTCAAAACACTGGGCATTGATTTGATAGCGGAAGCAAAGAAAGCCACTACCAAACAGCTGAAAGGAAAAAAACCTATTGAAGATGTGTTGGACTGAGAACAAAAAATACAAAAAAAAGATTAAAAATAATAAATCAATTTCTTACTTTCTAAACAACACTACAAGCAGAAAGATAATGACCACTCCTATTAATGCAATGCCCCCTAGCAAACCCACTAAGTACAGCATGTTATCCAATGGCTGTTCCACAACTGCCGTTGGCAATTGTTCTTGTTTCTGTATAGGAAGTTGAAATTGTTCCCGTACCACGCGCTGGCTTTGTGTAGGCTGCAAGGAACTCGCTTGGCTGGGAGCAGGCGTACTTGCGCTCGGTCGCGGATTGAGAGTCTCATCAATGCGCTTCTGTAATTTGGTAATGTCATCTTCCAGATCATCAAGGCGGTCTACTAACGGCCGTTTGGAGCGATCATTCTGGTCTTCAATGTTCTCCCGAAGATCATTTACATCCTCCTGAAGATTCTCTAAATCTTCGTTGAGGTCTTTTAACTTGCGCTTGTACTTTTTAAGATCATTGTCATCAGTGTCATCAAGCGCTTTCTGGTATTCTTTGTTGAAAAACGTGTAATCATCTTCAAAGTCATCAAACTTATTTTTGAGATCACTTACTTTCAGGTCATCAGTTTGAGGCTGAGGGGGTTGATTATTTTGGTTATTGTTTTGGTTAGGCTGTCCATCGCACACATCACCAATGCCATCCCCATCAGCATCTGCTTGGTCGGCATTGGCTTGTTCTGGACAGTTGTCCTGTCCGTTAAGGTCACCATCTCCATCACGATCAAGCTGCGCCGGGCTGCATCCTTGTTCATTAACTTGTGCTCCTGCCGGCGTGTTAGGACATAAT
Organism: uncultured Methanosarcinales archaeon; assembly: GCA_964361725.1. GTDB lineage: Archaea > Nanobdellota > Nanobdellia > Woesearchaeales > GW2011-AR9 > CAYIBV01. The sequence goes on from CAYIBV010000016.1 coordinate 10,344, forward strand.
ATATCAACAGCATTCTGCACTCCATCAGCATCACTGTCGCCTTGCGGCCCATCGTTTAAGTCATTATCACAGGCATCGCCTTGGTTATCTCCGTCTGCGTCTACTTGATTGGCGTTAGGGAAGAATATACAGTTGTCAACGTCATTATCTACCCCATCTTGATCATTATCATTGTCGCACAGGTCACCAATGTCGTCATCATCAGCGTCAGCTTGATCTACATTTGCCACAGCAGGACAATTGTCTATCTCGTCCCGTACGCTGTCATTATCATTATCACGATCATCTTGTGCATCGCACACATTGCCGATATCATCACCATCGATGTCTGCCTGATCAGCATTAGGCACTGCTACGCAATTGTCTTGAACATTTGGCACGCCGTCCCAATCTAGATCAGGAGGAGGGGGGAAGTTAAAAGGAACTCTTGGAATATTATTCGCTTCGTTATCATTCACCCGGTCACATACATCTCCAAATCTATCATTATCAATGTTCTCTTGACCAGCATTAGGAACACGAGGACAATTATCATTTAAATCTATAACACCATCATTATCAGTATCTTCCCGTAATTCGTCGGGGATATTGTTTCCCCCGGGAAAGTGAGGAATGCCAAAATGGTTGGCAGAAGCACTTGCTGCCAGCACACCCAATATCATCACACACAATAATCCTACATTAAGCAATCGGTTCATCATTTTGAGTACCTTCCACTAAGTTTTTACTTACCAATAGCAACTACTTTATAAATCTTTCCCTAATTTCTAACTTCAAAGTAACAACTTAATCACTAGGGACTTAGAATAACCTCGCCGCGATGGATCTTAGGCAGGAAATTGAGAATCTTCCCCTCTTTGTATTTTGCCCAGCCTAGAACATTGTCTTCATACGTAAGGATAACCGCCTTTGCTTCTTCTCCTAAATCTCTGGGAAGATCATGTCCGGCAAAATACACTTTTGTCTCCTCTGTGGTAAGAGGAACGAGGTTTTGCACCTCTTTCTTCTGCATTGTTGCCTCCTGCACCAGAAGCTGTGCCCCCTCCTTGCTCAAGCGCAGCTTTTTTTCTTTGAATTCCGCAAAATACAGCCCGCATTTATCGATGCGCAGCCTGGAAAAATCAATGTTTCCTAAATCCTTGCTGATGAGGAATAGTTTATCCCCTTCCGTCTTGAGAAAAGCATACTCTCCCTGCAGGGCATAGCCAAAATCTTCTTCCATGACCTCTTTAACCTGTTTTACGTCCCGGGTGTTGAGGATGGTGAAGTTTTGCATGGGTTAAAAAGTTAATCCCAAACTTATTTTGAGTGATTCGTCAATTTTAGGCATAATTTCTTCATGTACTATTCCCATTTTTTTAATTAGTCGTTGTTTATCAACGGCTCTAATTTGGTTGAGAAGAACTTTTGATTCTTTTTGGAGTTGGGAATTTTCTATGGTGAGCAGCACTTCAGTGGGATAAATCTGGGTTGTATTCTGAGAAGTTATAGGGGCAATTATAGTGGTTGGGCTATATTTATTCCCAATATTATTTTGAATGATAACTGCCGGACGAGATTTGTTAATTTCATGTCCTACTGTGGGATTCAGATCAACCAACCAGATATCTCCTCTTTGCAGCAGGCCCATTATTCCCAATCCTCTGAAGTGTGTTCCCACTCTTGAACTATCTGCTTATCTCGTTTTGCATTATTTTTGTAGCCCTCTATCAATTCTTTCACAAGGTTTTTTTTCTTGACTTCAGAAATAAGTTTAGAAATTACCTGATCGTAAGTTTCAGATTCTAGTCCCATTTGATCCAAAGCATGTTTTGTATCATCATGGATTTTAATAGTAGTTGTGCTCATGGTATACTGATAGTATACTCATTATAAAAATGTTTCGCATAGATTCTCTATAATAAAACAAAAGTGGATAACGTAGGCGCTATCGTTTAGTGGATCTCCTGCATCGGTGGATGTTTTGGATTATGCACATCACCGTTGTAATCTTTACCAGGAGAAATACCCCTATCTAATGGCAGGTGGACTTCTCCATGTTTAAAACTAAAATCGCAGTCTTTTAAGGTGTATACCACTATTACAGCATTAGGTTGTCCTCCCTCTGGAAGGTCTTTGAAAATGACCAGTCCACCCCCATGCCCTGGTGCTTTAAGTCCTCTGGCTTCTGGAATGGAGGAAAGTATATGGTTATGGTCTAAATAACGATATTCCTCTTGAAATCTTTCTTCTTTTACCAATCCATCTCCAGTATCGTGAGAGTAGAGTCTCCATCCATCGTGATCGCGAAATACCTGATCTATAGAACCTTTTTCTGTTGTCTCCCAGTCCAGTTGAGCAGAACTAGAATAGCAGTGCTCATCTATCCCTCTCACATGGTATTGTGACGCAGCAACGCTACCTATTATAACAGCAGCTAACCCGCTTAAAAGAGTTATACCCCTCATCTTAATTTTCATGGGTATATGCTAAGAACTTATCTTTATTAATATTCCTATATTTTTTAAATTTTTATTTAATAATCGTAAAATTTAAATAGAGGTCTCATCAATTTTGATACCCATTGAGATAAATTAATATCCTCTCAAAAATGTTTAATAAACTGATTACCGCAATTGTAACAGGATATTCTTTACTTTCTGCTCCTCTTTATGCTGATCTTTTACCAGAGCAAAGATGTTATTATACGGGGAGAAGTGCTTTACTCGCTCCGGGTACAATTATTGAACTTGATAAAAAAGGTTATCCTAAAAAAGGGTGTGTTCGCAGCCTTGCTGAGTTAATAAAAGCAGCTGATGGAAAAATTGGCGAGAAAAAGGATAGTCGAATTTCTCCGAAGGAATTGGCCTATGCTTTTCTTAAAGAGGGGTATGATTTGGATAATGTACTTCGTCCCGACTATCTAACAGAATCAGGAGCGAGAGACATAGAAACAATAGTTAAGCATAACATAATACAAGAACATGCTTTAAATTTAATTAAATCTCTGGGTATTTATGCCCCTCTTTTAGATGTCAATGGGGATGGATTTTTGGATCGCAGTGATGATATAAATCAGGATGATGCCCTTAGCGTGGAAGATAGGGGATTATATTTGCAATCCAAACAGTGATGAGTTTAGAAATTCTTAAATGTTCCTATCCCACACCCCACACCGCATTCTCTTTTCGCTTTATCTCAGCCACTTCTTTTAACACTTCTATCTCCATTTTACTCAAATATTTCTTTAATTCTTTTAATTTCCGAAAATCTTCTTCTGAAATGTCCGTATACAGGAAATCTCCTTCGTTGATCTGCCTGCCAATCATGACATGATCCATGGCCATGGCCACTTGCTTTCCCTGCTCTGCTATGGTCACAGATTCTTGCCCTTCTTCCATGCTCTTCACAAAAGTAATTCTCTTTCCTTCCATATTCATAATGGGATCGCCAGACTTGATTTTTCCGATTTCAATCTCTACACCTACAATGGCTGGGTTACTTTGCCGAAACGTATACCCTTTCAGTATAGCAAACTTACAAGGACGTACAACCTGTGACAATTCTTTGAATTCAATCTCTTTCTTGAGCGAGTTCACATATTTTTCATACTCATCTATAGTCTGGTAGATTACGGGATGGACGAGCACTTTCAGATTCTTTGTTTTGACATACTCGATAATATCTGAAGGAACAGAAACATTAAACCCCAGTAATACCCCATAAAACTGATCTTTTTCTTTCATCGATTCCACTTGAGAGATATCTTTCTTAGATACATCTCCCAGCGAGGCGGAAGCAATAGGGATTTGTTTCTCCTGCAGTAATGTGCGTAATGCTTCTAATCCCCCCAACGTGTCCGCTTTGAGAATCACACCTGCTTCTTCTCCTTGTTCTAATACGACATCTCCTACTTCCTGCTGCACGTCTTCTTGCAGACGATTAATATCTTCCTGTTTACCGCTACATCCCCGTAAAGGCATTCCCGCCATGGCTTTCTCCAATCCCGGAGCAGAGATCTTCACTCCCGTTGCGGCAGTGACCTCTTTCACGTTCTGGAATTTACTCTTTCGCTCCCGCATCTCTGCTAGTTCATCCGGCTCGAGCAAGGCCCGTATCTTGACAATTACAGGCTTATCAATGCCCCCGATAATTAATGTATCATTCACATGCAACGTTCCGTTATAGAGAATGGCATCCACTGTTGTGCCTAACCCTTTTTCTTCTTTCACTTCCAGGATCGTTCCTTTGGTTGGTCCCATTTCCTCCATCTGCAATTGCTGTTCTAAATACTTGTGGGCTAGTCCTATAAGAACCATTAACAACTCCGGAATTCCCTGTCCGGTATGCGCTGAGAGAGGGACAATGGCCACTTGTTTGGTATAATCAGCGACCCGGTCAAATCGTTCTGCGCTTAACCCCTGCTCCTGCACTTGCGCGACAAGGTCGTACATCTTTTTTTCAAAATGACCTTGTGCTGTATAATCCATGTCATTGACATTCTGCAATAAGAATTTTTGTTGATCGTACTTCCATTCTGCCAGAAGGTCAATCTTATTAGCAGCGATCACGAACGGGACTTTATTTGCTTTTAAAATGCCGATGGATTCAATAGTCTGCGGCTTGAACCCTTCATTGATATCCACAACGACAATAGCGATATCAGCTAAACTTCCTCCGCGCTTCCGTAAACTGGTGAATGCCGCGTGGCCAGGAGTGTCAATCGTAAGCAATCCCGGCACGGTAAGGTTTCCTTTAAACACATCCAACAGCTTCCCACAGATGTTCTGGATGGTTTTGAGAGGGATGATAGAAACACCGATGGCTTGGGTAATCCCTCCTGCTTCTCCTTTCGTCACAGCCGTTTGCCGTATTTTATC
>CAYIBV010000017.1:0-14357 GCA_964361725.1 uncultured Methanosarcinales archaeon
AGACAAGCTCAAAAACCCTCCATTACAGGTCTATGTTTCTTCCCAGAGCACCTTTGCCCAGGCCAAGAAGCTGTTTCGGACGGAATTTATCAAGAAAGAACTGCGCTTGCATCAGGGAAACATCTCCCAGCTGGCAAAGACGCTGGACATAGATCGAAGAAGCATCCATCGCGCTGTGAAAGAACTTAATCTGGACATGGACAAGATTCGTGCCCAGCTTCATTCGCCTGAGAAATACCAAGAAGAAGTCATCGACCAGACCATCCGCTCTACGTTAGATCAATATAAAGAAATCATCCAACCCCATCAGATGGAGAAATTCTATCAGGACATCCCGGAACTTTCCCGTAACATTGCCAAACTCCTTCCTCATCCTGATCTGACATGGGAAGAAGCGGAACAGGAATTTGAACGGCAATTTCTCTCTTTGGCCTTGCAGGCACATCATCGTAACATAGCTCTAACTGCGCAGAAACTGAACATCCGTGCTGAAACCCTGCATCGCAAGGTAAAAAAGTTGGGATTGAGATAGGAAAAAGTTCTACAGAGAATCTTTTAAGATAGGAAATTATATAAACCATTTCTTCTTCCTTCTTTTCATGCCCAAAAAAGAGGAGAGGAATCAATTACATCAGCATGCCAGCCATCCCCTGCTGCGTGCCAAACTGAGCCTTGGCCAGCGCTGTTCTGATATCCTCACTGGTTTTGGGGGAAGCTGGTCATTCTTGGGTGTATTAGGATTTTATATTGTAGTATGGGTTGGCCTCAACAGTTATCTTATCCTGACAAAAACATTTGATCCATTTCCCTACATCTTACTGAATCTGACATTATCCTGCCTTGCGGCCATACAGGCTCCCATCATTCTCATGTCCCAGAAGCGGCAAGAGGAGCGGGACCGCATTAACGCCCATTACGATTATCTGGTCAACCGCAAAGCCGAGCGGGAGATCGAGAACATGCAGAAAGACATGGAAGAACTGAAAGGAATGATCCGGAAGTTGTCAGAGAAGAGATAATTTCTTGTGTTCTTGGTTGATAACAATTAACCTGTTTTCAAGATGGTCTTTTAGATAAAATTTTGGTTAATGATTCAGACATTTGGAATACCTCCCCATATAGGGTTTATGTAGCTCTTTTGTTTATACGCTAAAAATACCACATTCTATTGAGTGGTGGTTTACTTTGTAAACCAGATATTACTTTAGTGGTATTTTGGCGCATGAAAATAAAACGGGATTTATTTTCAGCGCAGAAATGAGATTGTTTTCTCATTTCTTGCGTGCTCAAAAATGGGTTGGCGAAGCATGAAATGAAACGACGATTTCATTTCAGCACGGGAAATGTGAATAATATCACATTTCTGTGCAGAAATACAATCTCAGTTGTATTTCTTGAACAGAAATTTAGCGCCCTAAAGGGCGGGGCTTTATACCCAGCTAAATTTCTGTAAAAACATACATTGGCAAGAGCGAAATAGAATGAATGGGATTATTTACTGATAAATTTATCCCAAAAGGAACATTAATTTGGAAGTTTGTTCCCGGACTCGATTTTACGTTGAAAAAGAAGGATTTGAATCAATTACCAGAAGTTGCAAAATCTTGGGTTTTACATTACGGGTATTATGATGAAGATGAGGACGAATATGTTATATGCGTTGACGATGCTAGATTCTTTAATCATTCGGAAAATCCAAATACAGACAACACGATCAAAGAGGTAACAATAGCGACAAAAGATATTCGTAAAGGAGAAGAAATAACTTGTAACTATTTTGAGTTTGATGCAGATTCAAAGTGGAAATTAGCAAAAAAGACTTAGTTTAAAATATTTCGCCTCAAATCCTCTTAAACTTCTTCTGCAATTCTTCTACACTTACTTTCAGAATCGTCGGCCTCCCATGAGGACAGGTAAATGGAAACTGTGTCTCTCCCAACTCTCGCAAAATTTGTTCCATTTCCACTATCGTTAGCTCTTCACCGGCCATCACCGCTGCCCGGCAGGCCATACGGGTAATAATCTCCTCTTTAGTTTCTCCTACTTTCTGCTTCCGTTCTTTCAACATTTCAAGAACATCATATAATACTTCTTTACGCTGTTGTCTCCCAAATAGCAAAGGGATGGTTTTCAGCACAAATGTATTCGTGCCAAACGGCTCCAGCTGAAACCCAAATTGGTCTAACTCCTCTCTCTGCTCTTCTACAACAGCGGTCTCTGCTGCGGTGAATTGAATAATCTCTCCCTGCAATAATAGTTGTACTTCTACTCCTTGTTTCATGTACTGCTCCATAAAGCGTTCATACAGTACACGCTCATGTGCCGCATGCTGGTCAATATAATATACTCCTCCCAGCGTTTCCGCTACAAAAAACGTCTTGTGCACTTGTCCGAGCAGACGAAAAGCAGGAAACACAGAAACCGGCTGCTTCCATGTCGTTTCCTCTTGTTCAATAGGTCCATTTCCAAAATCATCTGACGGCATCATTGCCGCTGCTCCTTCGGCAACACGGAATACGGTCTGTGCGCTAGGTTCAAAAGAATAATACGACTCCTTCGCTGCTGAACTCTCTAACGCTGAAGACATTCCCGTACCCAACGTTGCTTGCTGTTCCATCACTGGATTTACTTGGGGGATGACATTATTCTCCTCTAACGCCTGGCGAACTGCTCTGGAAACAGCCTCACACACTTTTTCTTTCTGTTCTATCTTTATCTCTGCTTTTGTGGGATGGACATTCACATCAATGGTGTGGGGATCAACATCAACCCGTAAGAATACCACGGGATGAGTACCCACAAACAGGGCAGCATGATACCCTTCATACACCGCATTCATAATGTCCTCATTACGTACCCATCGGCCATTGACAAACAATTCCTGCAATGACTTATCACCGCGTGTGCGATAGGGAGAAGAAATAAAACCATGCACTTTAATTCCCTGCTCATCGTACTGCACTTCTAACAGTTCTTTCGCCAGCAGAATACCATACAGAGAAGCAATATTGCTTCGCATATCCTCCACAGAAGGGGAATGCACCAGCTCTTTCCCTTCATGCCGTAACGTTAAGGCAATCATGGGATGAAGCAAAGCATAGCGCGAGACCACATCAATAATATGACGTAACTCTACGGCATCTGTCTTCAGAAACTTCTTCCGTGCCGGGGTGTTATAAAACAAATCGTTGATTTTAATACTTGTCCCCCGATCCATCGCGACAATAGATAGAGGAGCCATACTCCCCCCCTCTACGAAAAGCTGTATACCCTCCATCTGTTCTTTCTGTTTCGTACAGATAGTCATCCGGGAAACTGCGGCAATACTGGACAACGCTTCACCACGAAAGCCTAACGTGGTGATGGCAAATAAATCTTCCGTATTCTTGATTTTACTGGTGGCATGCCGGAGAACACAGTTCTGGGCATCTTCTTCATCCATGCCATCCCCATTATCGGTAACCCGTATCAGTTCTTTCCCATAATCTTTAATCTCCACTACAATACGTGTGGCATGAGCATCCAGAGCATTTTCTACTAACTCTTTCACCACAGAGGCGGGACGTTCAATCACCTCTCCTGCAGCAATCTTATTGATCACATCCTCAGTGAGAATGGTAATATGTGACATGATATAAAAAAGCCATCAAGACTTTATAAAAACATTGGTAGTGGATAAAATATAGGAGAACCAACTACTGTTCTTAGGAACAAATAATTTGCTTTAACTGCCAAACACCCTATAATTGTGAGTTTCATTGTGAGTTTCAGTTTTGAAGTTGCTTTTTGTGTGCTCCAAGTAGACTGATACTTTTTGGGGTGACATGACATTTCCAAAATTTTACTTTTTGTTACACGGAAAAAGCCAGAAAGCCATTGGCTTTAGCCAATGGATGAATGGCTCTGGCTTTTTCGTGTCCTAAAAATGCGGGGTAAAGAAAGCGTCTCACCACGGACTAAAGTCCGTGGCTTGAACTGAGACGCTTTCCAGCATTTTTATGACTACAACATTTATATATTAATGAACATTTATATACCATTAGTTAGGATTATACATTAAAAGATTACTATTTTGGGGTGTAAAAATGACAAGACTTGTAAAACATGAAGAAAAAATTCCAATGGAAGTAAAAGTTGGTGAAGAAAGTAAATGGATCTGTATGTGTGGACTAAGCAAAAATAAACCTTTCTGTGATGGTTCACATAAGAGGTGTAGTGACGAAGCAGAAGGAAAAATGTACAAATATGAAAATGGAAAAAGAACTGAAGTGAATGAGTTTTAATATCTCAAAAGTGGTTTATACCCCCCCAGACCTCTCAGCGCTAACAACATTCCCTACCCAAAGCTATCTTATACGCTTCTAGAAACGCCTTTGCCTGTAAATTGCCCGGAGACATCATAACTCTCCCATTTCTGTATTGAATAGTAACGTCGCACTGTACTCCTAACAAAGCCATACATGCATTTAAATTGTCTTGAAACGCTTCTTTCACAAACTCCGGCTCTGCACCATCTGCATCCACTAAAAATTCCAACTTTCCCGCCCGATGGCTATGCAACGCCTGAAATTCAAAGCCGGTAAGAGGAATAGAATCCATCGCTCCCACCAGACGATTCTCGTACGATCTTTTTAATGCTAAATAATAAGTGTACGCTTTTGATCCTTGTACCAGCTCTTGTTGTTCTTGTCGTTCTTGTCTATCCCCTTGTAAAACTCGTGAGCGTATATTGTACACCGTATTCCGGGAGACACCCATACGCTGTGCTGTTGCCGTAACACTTCCTGTCTCCTGGAGCGTTTGTTCTATGTGCTTAATTTTATCTAATGAAAGTATATGTGCCATAATCTTTAACCATTCTTCTCTCCGGCATATTCTCCTAAACTCTTCTGCTCTTCTAATCGTTTAACCTTGATCTTGCGCATCATGTCATCATCTTTTTCTAAGATAGATTGAATTTCTTTTGCCCGCTCCACCACTTCAGAAGGCAATCCTGCTAATTTTGCCACATGAATGCCATAACTCTGGTCTGTTCCCCCTTCCACCAGTTTATGCAAGAGAATCACCTCCTCACCCACTTCTTTTACCGCTACATTATAATTCTTGACCTTCGGAAACTTCTCTCCTAATTTATTTAACACATGATAATGGGTGGAAAACAACGTCTTTGCCTGTACTTTATGATGTATATATTCTGCTACGCTCCAAGCGATACTCACCCCATCAAACGTACTGGTTCCTCGTCCGATTTCATCTAAGATGATCAGGCTCTTTTCTGTAGCATTATGTAAGATAGAAGCAGTTTCTGTCATCTCTACCATAAACGTAGATTGTCCTGAACTTAGATCATCATACGCTCCAACACGGGTAAAGATACGATCAACTATGCTCAGAACTGCCCGTTCTGCGGGAACAAACGAACCTATCTGCGCCATTAACACAATCAATGCCGTCTGCCGCATGATCGTACTCTTTCCGGACATATTCGGCCCGGTGATAATCATCATCTCCCCCTCATTGAGAGTAACAGTATTAGGGATAAACTGTTCTACCATCATCTCCACCACAGGATGACGGCCATTCACGATATGAATACTATTTTCTTCCGTACATTCAGGCTTGCCATAGCCCCGCTCACAAGCCACACGAGCAAACGTACATAACACATCGAGCACGGCAATATGGTATGCAGCTTCCTGAATTCCCACTGTTCTTACGGAGATAGAACGTATCACTTCCTGAAACAATGCATACTCTAACTCTATCATTTTCTCTTCTGCTCCCAATATCTTTTCTTCCACGTCTTTCAGTTCTTCTGTGATATACCGTTCTCCATTCACCGTTGTCTGTTTTCGCATATAATGTGCTGGAACCAGAGGAACATTCTTTCGTGTTACTTCCAGAAAATACCCAAACACTTTCGTGAACCCTAGTTTTAATGTGGAAATCCCCGTCTTCTGCCGCTCCCGTTCTTCCAGTTCCTGTAAAAACATCTTGCTGTTCCGTTGGAGATCCTCTAATTCATCTCTTGGGGCATTAAATCCTTTCTTCATAATTCCTCCCTCCCGCAGGGAAAGAGGGGCATCATCCCGAATGGCAGCATGAAGTAAAGTGGTAAGATCTTCAAATGTTTCCATCTCTGCGAGAGAAGACAACAACTCACTGGAGATATCCTGTAATTTCTCTCTCAGCACAGGAATGTGAGACAACGAGTGACGTAACGCCACTACATCTCTAGGCGTTGCGGTTCCATAATTGATTCTTCCCATTAATCGTTCTAAGTCATACATGTTCTGTAACAGGTCACGCATCTCTTCCCGCAGGATGACTTTCTTCGTTAATTCTTCTACGGCATTTAATCTGGTTTCAATAGCCTTACGCTGGAGTAATGGTTCCGTAATCCATCTTCTCAGAAGTCTTCCACCCATGGAAGTAACCGTTGCATCTAACACAGCAAGAAGTGTTCCTTTCATCGTACCTTCCCGGAGATTCTTCATGAGTTCTAAATTTCGCAGCGTGCTGGAATCTAACACCATGGTAACCGCATCAGAACGGACGGTGACACGCTTAATATGAGGAAGGGCATTCCGCTGGGTATGAAGAAGATACTGAAGCAACGCTCCAGCCGCGGAAATAAGTCTGGGATAATCTTCCAACCCAAAGCTTTGCAGTGAATTCATTTTAAAATGCTCCAGAAGCGCTGTCCGTGATTTCTCTAACTGAAAGTAGTGGTCTTCATACGTCGTCAGGAAACATCCTGACGATTTCACTTTTTCTTTTAGTTCTTTATTAACTCCTAAACTCTGCGGGATGACACATTCACTGGGATGAAGCCGTGCCAGTTCATGGAGAACATACGGCATTCCTTCCATAGACTGCGTAAAGAATTCTCCAGTAGAAAGATCGCAGCACGCCAAAGCAAAAGAGTCTTTGAACGAGGTTAATGCAATAATATAATTATTTTCTTTTTCTTGTAATAATGAAGATTCAATAATCGTGCCGGGAGTGACGATACGCACCAATCCCCGCTTGACTAACCCTTTTGCCATCTTGGGATCTTCCAGCTGTTCTACGATCGCGACTTTGTGGCCCTTCTTTATCAATCGTGCTAGGTACGTTTCTAAAGCATGAAACGGTACTCCTGCTAATGGCGCCCGCTTCTCCCCCGTTCCTCGAGCGGTCAGGGTGATCTCTAACTCTCGAGCGGCCGTGATAGCATCTTCATAGAACATCTCATAGAAATCCCCCATGCGCAGCATCACCAAGCAATCTGGATGAACTTGTTTTACCTCTTGGTACTGTCTCATTCCCGGGGTAAGCTGATCGGGAGAAAAAGAAAGTACACTATGACTATTTGGACTATCTTCTGCCACACCATCATCAGGAGAGGCGTATCTTTTAAAGATTGTTGTCCTAAAAATGTAGGAAAGCGTTTCACCCTACCCTAAAGGCATAGCTGAACTGAAACGCTTTCTTAACCCCACATTTTTAGGACACAAGAAAGGCAGAGCCTTTCTGTGCAGAAAGCAACAGCTTTCTTGCACTAGAAAAAACCTCCACTTTTAAGCCGAGGTTCTTTTCTTTGTGTGGGAAAATGTAACATTCCTATTAGAACGAATTATGGCTTACCCCCTCTTAGGTATTTCAAAATCAAAAGGGAACAAATTTTTTGTAACAATCTCTTGAATCTTTCTATAGGAAAAGACATTAAGACAGGCAAATCCTCTTCCCACAAGGATTCTTGCCACATCACTAAATACCTTTTTCTTTCCCGTCCGGAATAGGTCAGAAAGAGATTGTAGATATTCTCTTGTTTCTTCTACAAACCGATTATCAAATCTATGTTCATGCCCAGCTGTAACTGTAGCGATAAGATCTTCTAAATTTCCACTAAGACTATCCTCTAAATGTACCAATCTCTGAGCAGCAAAAGAATCTAATGGAGTCTGATTACCTTGCTCTGCTAGGGCAGCAATAAACTTAATCTCTATAATATCTTCGTATACTCTTGCGGTCTTTCCATTAAAGAATGCTTCCGTTGCTGCTGTAAGGGGAACAATGCCATTAATATAGGCGTGCTCATCTAATCTCTTCATTGCCTCATAGAACCTGTCATGATTTACCAAATACCGTGCCTGATCCCGAATCAATTGGTTATATTTATGCAGGGCACGATGATGCTCTCGTTCTGTAGGAGTATCAGAGTGACGAACCTGTAACACAAAAGGAAGATCACTCTCTTCCACAAGAACAGAACTCCATACATTTATGGCATAGGGTGAAGAATACTCTTTATAATTTCCTTGCAGGAGGGGAACTACATCTCTTCCTTTTGCTGCTAAACCCAATAGGACTATATCAAGTGGCTTTAAGCGCATTTGTTGCTCTTCACGTTCAGATTCATCCCTCACTTTGGTTAATACTTTACAAACAACTGGCCGGCGAAGTGACTCTTCTAATAACACTTCCTCTCCCTCTACATCTTTTTTTACGATTCCTTGACGTAATTCATCACCCGTCCATAGCACATGTTTACTCTTTCTAGCGGTGGATACACTTAAAAGTACCTGCTTTGAATGATCATATTCTTCTGCCACACGACCAAGATATTGAACATACTGCCGCCGTCCTTCAGCAGCTGATTCCGCAGGAAATCCTAAGAGTACCGCTAAATCAATATCTCCTGTCTGCACAAATCGTACACCGCTTCCTCCAGCATAAAATGCCGTTTTTACATCTTTATCAGTTTGGTGAAAAACGTCCCTTGTTTCTTCAACTGCTGTCCTTAACCGTCGGGAAGCTCGTGTGTTAATGCGGGGGATGGCTTTCTCATTGAGAGTGATAACTGCATGAGAACGTCCCTCTGGGATATACGCTACTCCTTCATCAATATACTGCTGAACACGCCGAACATCTCTGGCAAGAAGATTATGGTTCTGCGGCATATATTCCAGCGCAATGAAACCACCATACCCTGCTTTCTTTAAGAAGGCAAGAACTTTATAATAATCCAAAGACCCTCTCCCCAAGGGAAGATATTCCACCGTACTTTCTTTACTTCGTTTTACATCACTTAAGTGAACAACAGACACCTGATCTAACGTTTCTTCAAGTCCTTTAAGAGTGTCTTCTACGTTATCCCCGCTATGATGAGAGACATCAAACGTAATACCATATACTCCAGAGGCAAAACGACGAAATAACTGATGCATATCTTCTGCCTGATGAATCCATCGCCGATCACTTTCCTCTTTAGGAGTGGTTGGCTCATTAAATGTTTCGTACGCTAAGATAACATTTCGATCTGCTAACGGTTGTTCGTATTTCTCTAATTGCCTCACTGCCTCTTCTGGCACTAAATGACTAATTCTTGTGGGGTGGATGGTAATAACCATTGGCCCTTCTCTTTTGATATAAGACCCATATTCATAAAGCATCTTATCAAGAACATCCAAAAAACGAGGATGATGCACATCAATAGTGGGAGCATGTAAAGATTTGATATGTGTGCGCTGCCCTTGTAACTGTCGTGCCAGCTTACTATGATTAATAGCATCAAATTGCTCTACTCTATGAAATGCCAATTGAATGGGAAGACCAGCTATAGAATCTAAACTTTCATCATTTTCATACACGAAGCGGGAGGCCAAGACATCCATAGGGCTTTTACCCCCACTTTCTTTATAAATTTTTCTAGAATAACCACTAAAAAGTGGTATTCATAGCCTCATCACCACTTAATCATAACTTCTACAACCAGTTGTCCAAAAAATACAGAAAAAGATTAATAAAAAAAAATAAAACATTCACGCTTTCCTAAACTCACCCGCAATGTCGATGAGATCAAGATGCCCTAAAAACAAGCCGCGGCAGCAGTATCGTTCTAGCCCAAGCTGGTCTAATATCTTCTTCACACTCTCTCCTTTCTCTTGTCGTTCCTTGTACTCTTCCCAGAGATGTCCCACGGGCTTGCCGCAACTAAAACAACGAATGGGAATAATCATTGTTCCACCCCTGCGAAACAATGATTGCTTGAAAGTTCCTGAGTTTTTATTGTTATCATCGTAGCCTCACCTGTATGATTTCTGTCTCTTCGCTCTTGCTTTGGAATCGTTTGGTTTGCATGCTTCTTTGTGCCGCACATCTGCAACGAGCAATAACCGATCATATTCTGTAAACACTTTCTCCAGCTTGGGATCATATTCCACCAACGCCCGGGCAATGGCTAGTCTGGAAGCATCTGCTTGCCCGTTGATCCCTCCCCCTATTACAATCAAATCAAAATCTATAGTATTAGCAAGATCGCCCACCAGCACTAATGGCTCCTCAATACGTAACTTTACGAGATCAGAAGACATGCTATTGATATCCTGGCCATTAATTCTCACTATTCCCTTTCCGGGACGTAACGTTGCTCTGGCGATAGCCCGCTTTCTCTTCCCTTGCGTATGAATGACTTTCTTCATGTTTTTCCTCCCAGACTTCGACAGACATCTCGTACCGTCACATAGTTCAACGTAGGTAATTTTGATCCTAACGCACTTTTTGGCTTGATAAGCTGCTCTCTGGCAAATTCTGCAGGAACCCCCACATAGCACATCACATGCCTATACACTTCCCGTCCTCGTGCCTGTCTCCATGGCAGCATTCCCCGAATCGTACGCCGCACGAAACGATCCGGCATACGGGATAACGTCGGTGCTTTCAGAGGATATCCTCGTCGGCCATACCGTTCTTTTTGATACTGAAATGTATTGGTCTTTTTGCCGCTGATAATGACATATTCACAATTGACTACCCGTACTTCTTCTCCGAGCAGGGCATCTTTCGCTGCCAATGTCGCCAACCGTCCCAGGATCATGCCATTTCCATCGTATACTCTCATGCTAAAAAACCTCTGGTTTTTGGCACAAGAAAACCATGATGGTTTTCTGTGCAGAAAGCTTTGCTTTCTTGCATGCTAAAAATGATAGTTTTCATTTTTATCATCCTAAAATCCTCACGTTTTTTCCTTCCGGATTTTGCTTCAATAATTCCTGAATCGTCAATGTTTTCCCTTTGGCCTCTTTAATCTTTTTCTCTGCTTCTGCGGAAAAAGTAAATGCTGCCACAGACACTTTCTTATGCAGGTCTCCCACACTTAACACTTTTCCCGGCACGATGATCGTTTCCCCTTCCTGAGCAACTTTTTCAATCTTATACAGATTGACGACGCGCCGTTGTCGTGTAGGCTTCTTAAGATCTTTCACGATCCGTTTCCAGAATGCACTCTGTAGAGCTTTTGATTCCAGTTCTCCCAACAGCCCCTGCAGTTGGTAATTCATCGGACCGGTGCGTTTTGTCATCTTACAATTGTTTCTCCAGATCTTCTACTTTTTCCACTAAGATGTCTGCGCTTACAGACAGGATCTCTTTACATCCTAATTGCCCCCAGCTTTCCAGGAAAAAGATAATAGTGTCACCATATTCTACTGTAATGCCCTCATCCAAAGAAGCATAATATTCTAACAAGTTGCTGTCATACAACTTTTCAGAAACAACTTCCAGCTTCTTATTCTTCAGGACAAGCACCCCATCTGTACACTTTGCGGCAATGGCTTCTGGATTTTTCACTTTACCTACATTCAAAGATGGCTCTTTCTTGTAAAACGCCCATCCTGGTGACCATTTGGCATGCATTTTTCCTTTCCCCAGAATGGCAGTCAAGGTCACATCTACTTTCTGTTTCGCCAATAATTTAACAATGGGCATTTTAGGATAGACAAACGTACACTTTGGATCAGTACTCTGCGCTTCTTCCGCATAGACATACCCTTTCTTACTTCCTTTAAGGGTAATCTTCAGTTCGCATTGGGCGCAGCCTTCCCCATTGCATTTACATTTCTCTTTGAGAGTATAACTTTTCAGATCAGTCTTTATAGGAGTTAACCCCAGGCGCAATGCCAGCATTTCATCATATAACGCAGAACTATTTTCTTTGATTTCCACATCTTCTACTGCTAATGTGGGAACTTCTTCTATGATCAAGCGGCGGACAACATTGGCAAATACTTCATTGCTGTCTTTTAACAGGAAACAAATCTTATTCCTTTTCCGATCTTCTGTAATCTTTTCAAGTTTCATCGTTACACTCTCCGGCCACGCCGTCCTCCCTTCGCCCGACAACCATTATGTGGTTCAGGTGTAACTTCTTCAATTTTTCCGATGCGTAATCCAATGCGCGACAACGCCCGGATGGCGGCTTGCGCTCCCGGTCCGGGACTTTTGGAAACACTTTGTCCTCCTCTTGCCCGTACACGGATGTATAATCCAGTAATTCCTTTCTCTTTACATATTTCCGCAACTTTTTTAGCTACTCCCATCGCTGCCGTGGGCGAACTCTCCAGACGATCAGTCTTGACAATCTGCCCCCCACTGGAACGGGCAATAGTTTCTGTTCCTGTAATATCGGTAACTGTAATGATAGTATTATTATATGTTGAAAAAATATGGGCCACCCCCCATCTCAGTCTTTGCGCCATGGGAGCAGCTGCCGCCCGCGGTACTTGTTCTTCTACAGTTGTTGGTTTTTTCATTCTTGTTTCCTTTTTCTATTCTCGTTGCTTGCTTTTACCGCTTTCTCTTTCTGCTGTACAGGTTCTTTATTCTCTGCCGATTTCTTCTCAGCAGGTTTAGGTTCCACCACTTCTCCTGATATGGGAACTGCTAAAGCTTCCAGAGCCGGTTCAGCTCCTTTCACCACAGAAACTCGCTCTGGATGGTCTTCACTTGCTAAAGGAGAAACATCACGAAAGGAAAATTGGCTTTCTTCTTCCAATGTTACTAAATGACCGGGAGAAGTAATTTCCTTTACCCCGAAACGCACGTGCCTATGAAGAATAAACTGTCGTGACTGCTTCATGCTTCGCGCTAATCCCTTGCGAAACAGTAGACTTTGTGCCCGGCGTTCTAGGATATCTTTAAGTTGCAGGCTTAACACGTGGTCTAACGTCGCTCCCGTGGTCAGAAGGCTTAACCGGGAAAGTTTCGCCATCATCTGATCTTTTTCTTTTTCACCCTGCACACTCGTGCTGGCGATCAACTTTTTCGCTAAATCTTTATATTGTTTTAAGAAGGAAGAAGCAATCAGAATTTCTGTATGATTTGCTAATCCATACTCCTTCCGTAATTTCTGGCTTTCCTCAATCTCTCCTTTATTCCAGGGATGATGCAGCGGCGCATGCTTCTTTTTTAATTTTTTAATGTCTCCCATGTTGACCTATTTCCGTACTTCTTTCTTCTTCAGGGCGATGCCTTTTCCTTTATTCTTTCTGAAATTAGATTTTGTGCGTTGTCCCCGTACAGGCAACCCTTTAATATGACGTATTCCCCGCAACGAGCGGATTTTCTTTAATCTCTTTAAGTCATTTTCATGAGTGAATGATAATGTTCCCGTGAGAATATGCATGGTCTTTCCCGTTTCATAATCTCTCCGCCTGTTTAAGAACCAGGGAGGAATATCACTTCCTGCGGGATTGCTAATGATTTCATTTAAGCGCTGTGCTTGCACATCAGAAAGATTTCCCGCTTTTTCCCCTTTAGCAACACCGGCAAGAATGCATGCTACATCAGCTAAATTATATCCCACCCCTTTTATCTTCGTAAGGGCCACACAAACAGCTTTATTTCCGGGAATATCAACATTAGCAATACGTACAATATGCTTAAAGTTGCTGGGTAATTGCGGTTCTACTTTTGCCATTTTTATCAATAAGCCCAGAATTCACGAGATAAATATAGAGCACCTGACCAGAAATGTACTAAGACACTTCCGACAGCCCTAATAACGCGTGAACTCGGACTGGAATATGCTTTCAAACTGTGTATCATTTATAAAGCTTTTGGTGAAGCAGTGAAAGACAGAAATAAGGTATATTAATAATTATGTCTTTCAAACTTCAGTTGAGGAGATGAATACAATTATTATCCTCAACTAAAGCACCACAAGAAATAAAAAGAGTCATCCTAATCAAAATGTAATTATGGTACAAACACTGTTACTCACGTCAGCTGGAATCGTCCAAGAAGTAAAAGACTATTTTCTTTCTCTTTTGCCAAAGAAACCAGCAGAAAATAAAGTTGCTTTTGTCACAACCGCGGCATACGGGGAAACAAAGAATCCTACTTGGATGGAGAAAGATAGACAATTATTGTATAGTTGCGGAATAAAGCATATTGAAGATTTGGATTTAAAAGACAAAACACGGGACGACTTAGAAAGAATACTAGCGGATAAAGATATTGTCTTTGTAAATGGTGGAAATACGTTTTATTTACTTTATTGGACACGAAAAAGTGGTTTTGACAAAGTTCTTCTA
>CAYIBV010000018.1:0-4472 GCA_964361725.1 uncultured Methanosarcinales archaeon
CCCGAATGCAAAGGCGCTGAAAAATATCATGGAAAAGAATGGCACTCTCATCAACTGACCAAAGCAGTTCTTGATCCTTTTTCAGAAAAGCATGAAGATAACGGTCAAAAAGTAAGAGAAGGGGAAGAACGTGTTTTTTCGCGGCGGGTAAAGATTGTTTGGAAAATACACCTTTTTTTCTTCCCGGCCGCAAGGATGATTTTTGGTACAAGTGAAACAGGCAGCGTTGGAGAAGGAGCAGATAATTATAGAAACTCCACGAAAGCACGTCCCGATTGCTGGCTTGAAAATGAGCGAACCCAATTGCCCGCCGGCAAAAATTGTCATAAAGCTCGAGTTTCGTGCTCAATGCAGAAATTTCTTTAATGGAAAAAGTGCCGCTGGTGATATCTTTTTCCAGAAGGGCAAGGGATTCTTTGAGAATATAGAGCATCCGCACTGACAGGAGAGATTCTTTTTCGGTATTGGGTTCAGTAACATTCTCGATAATGATGAGGTTCCTGCTGTGATGGGTCATCTCAAAACCAAGAAGCAGTGATTGCACGCAGTGTGTGACCTGGGCAGCCTGATGAGGGGAGGTATAAGAGATCTCGATACGTTCATACCCCATTCGATACAGCGTGTTGAGTGTGACGCGGAGGAAAGAGGAGTTTTCATAGTGGAGGTTTATTTTTTTTAGGCGCTGCGTCCGCGCCCCTCTTCCGGTGATGAGCAGGCCGTGTTCAGTTTTCTCAATGTCGACATCATCGCCTGCCAAAAAGTGATTGCTCTCGACCCATTTTGCGGGAAGCGTGACGGTGAGCGCATTAACCCCTTGCTTGATAAGTTTTCTTCTCATGGAGGGTAAGAAAGAAGTACCCCCTATTTAAGCTTTTTTATTTTTAATATTTTAAATATATAAAATATAAGTTAAATATATATTTAGGGGCTAATTCCTTATGAAATATGAACTAAAATGGGAAAAACTAATGACCACCACTATTGACAGTTTTATTGAAAGCGTGGAAGCACTTCTCGAACAAGCAGGAGTGGAAGATGAGACACGCCGAGAAGAGTATGGACACGCGATGGCAGGACAGTTACAGCAGAAGATCGCTGTTAACAGAAAAAATCAAGACCTGTTTGTACAACGCAGAAATCAAGGCAACCGGTTTCAAGAGCAGGTAGATATGACTCTGGAACACCAAGAAGCGTATAAGAGGCATATTGTTCAAATGCTCACTGACTATGTGGTGACCATAAGAAGAAACGTGGAGACCGTAAGAAGAAACGAGCAGATGTCAACGGCTTATAAAAAACCAGGCATGACCAAAAAGAAAATCGAGGATATAATAAGAAAGGCAGTACATGAAACATGTCCGGGTGTCAAAGAGAGTTATAGATTATAAGAAAGATGAATGAGAAAAACAGAAAAAAAATAATATCGCGAGCAACCACACCATGAAAAACCTGTTAAACACACTACAAACCGGCATTCACGGACTTGAAGCATTGCTTATTGCTACAGCTGTAGCTGGCTGTGCAACCACGACGCCACCCGCAGCTACCTCAAAGCCAGCCATCTATAACAAGGTCTGGCACGATGAAAATGCCACCTACGCCGCTGGCTGTGTCAAACCTAGTGGTGTTATGGATTTCTCGTTCTTGCGGGCGGGCGCCCGACTCGAGGCATATGCCTTGCTGTCAGAATACAAGCACACTCCAAGAATGACAACCGCACCAGGGGTGGAAGTAACAACCACTATCGGCCAGCTTGATAACGCACGCGTACTTAGCTATCGTGTAAATGACCAAGGCGAAATCTGTGCAATTATTGAACTACCCCACCAAACGAGAGTTGAACCCTCAACAGTGGACGTGAGGCGTGAAACAAACAGGTATGGAAATGAGAAGGTACTGCGATGAAACCAAGTTATACTATTTGTCAAGAAATGTACTCCACAGGAAAGAGGAGGTTAGGTCTTGCCGCAGTGGTATACACAATGAGCGTACCTCTGGCACCACGGGTATATGCACATCCACACGAATCCGAAAATGAAGGTACGCAACAACTGGTCAATCTCCCAAAAAATCGTACCCTTGATGCGGCTTATTTTGGCAAGCCGCTGACTACGAATGCGAAACGTATTCTCGAAGCCACTGAAGTTACGATCAGCAAGGATCTGAATCCGCAATTAGTGTATGAACGCGCAGTCGCCATACTTTGGGCACAACGGAGAACGCCTCATCCCTGCGTTACGGTGAAAGACCTTGTATCTGATGCTGACTTGGTCAAGCGCGTGAACCAGTTTGACTATGATGGTAACCGCGTCGTTGCACCTAATGAGTACCTTACTTCCAAAAAAGAACTGGAAAAAGCGAAAAAGGAAAATCCAATTATCGCCTCTTATCTAGTCGCCTGCCTTGAAGCACCCCTTGCTGATGAGCTGTTTAATAGCATGTTGCCGCCGAACACCATTAATCCAGAAACAGTTCCTGTTCCGCTATCGCTAGATAAGCTCCTGCCCCAAGAAGCATCGGAGATGGAAAAAGAACTTGACGAAGCCGCAGCGCAGATGGAGAAGGAACTTGACAAGGCGCTGAAGCAACAGGGTAAGCATTAAAGAGTTAGAGACAAGTGACTGCACATAAACAGAACATCCCTCAACCGCACACCACAAACCAAATAAAAAAGTTCTAATTTCCTCCTGATTACTCTCGCAACACCCTATTCCAAATTCACTTCAAACTCATTCTCTACGACCACCTGCCCTTCTCGGAGAAGTTTTGTCCGCACACTATGAGGGCCATGAAACTTCTCCACATCGTACTGTAATTTCTGGGCGAAAATGAAGCCCTCTCCTTTCTTCACTTTGTAGGGGCCGTAGAGGTCAACGAATTGAGTGCTTTTCTGCTGTACTTTATTCTGCCAGAATTCTCCCAAAAAGAACCTGCCGGGAAGGATAGAAGATTCTTGCTGTTCTGTTCCTGCTTTACTGATAGTCAGCTCTAAGGTATATTCATTAAACTCTTTGTCACTTGCTGCTGTTACTGCACCAGTAATACCTCCTTTGTCCTCTGCCTCTGGCTCTCCTGCAGAGGACTTTTTCTTTCCATTATCGACCAGCACTAAGTACATATCCAACGCGTTTTCCTCTGTCAGGACATCAACAGCAGATCCGACAATAGATTCTTTCTTGATAGAGACTTCGTTTTCCGTGACGGTCTCCCCCGCCGTCTGGATGGCCACGTTGAGTTTCCTCGGCAGGGAAAGTTCCGGAAGCTTGACATCGACTTTAACTTCTTTCTTCTCTCCCGCTTTGATTTCCACGGGATCGATGTTCTCCAGCTGGGCTTTGATCAATGAGTAGTCAGGAGCATCCTTGCCCAGGGTGAGGCCGCTGCCAGCAGGAGGCTGGATGGTGCGGGAGACGACGAGGAAGGGGGCAGGAGGATCGTCGTGGAGGGCAGGATTGACAGTGATAGCTTTATCACCGGTATTTTCCAAGGTGAGAGAGATATGGGCGCTCTCTTCAGTTTCTACAATGTTAGCGACGGCGGTCTTGAGGAATTTCTTGGCGTAGTTTACGGCTTCGGAACTGCTGGCGGAAGCGGCAGAGACGGAAGGGGCAGCGGCGGCTTCTCCTGCCGCTGCACTCTCAGAAGAAGCAGCGGCAGAACTGCTGCTCGTCGTTGATGAAGAGGATGAGGAAGAACTCGTGCTGAGATCTACTGTCTCCACGCTGCAACTGATAACTTTCGGGCCGTAATCAACAAGGGTATTAGTATTCCAATGAAAAAGCTTGTTACTGAAAGATTCATTGAAAGGATAGTGCGTTCCGCTGTCATACCAGCCATCTCCATCTGAGTCCGTCATCGATAAACTAGTGTTGTCACAGAGCTCATCCCAGGAATTTCCCTGCGCCACACCGGCCACAGTCGTGTTCAATGTAAGGTTGTACGTTTCTAAAGCGTAAACATAATATGAATCTATATCTTCAAACGTGTTGTGGAAAAGAGTAACATTATTAGAATAGTATATCTTTGCTGCGGTCTCAGTAAGTCTATAAAACGTGTTATTCCGAATAGTTACATTGTCGACATTATTAATATCAAGCCCGGTACTTCCTGCTTTCAGGAGGCTTCTTGTAATTTCAATATTTCCCCCCTCCGTCAGCGTCAAACTTGTGGTAGTAAGGTTCCGGATGACGCCTCCCTCTCCGGAGATGTAAGTACCATTTATCGCAGAATTATTGAGGGTAAAATTAGAAACAGTACTAAAGTGAAGTCCCTCATAAAATCCATTGACCGTACACCCCTCAATGGTAATGTTACGGCGGCCATTAGCGTAAAAACCGTACCCATCTGTCAGCCCTCCAGACCTGGTTTCTGCGTTGCCGATTCTCGTTCCATAACAGGTTATGGTTATATGATCATTCCCTACCACTAAGCCGCGCCCCGCCGGGGCGTGTGGTTTTGGCGGTGTTGTTTTT
>CAYIBV010000018.1:4482-13906 GCA_964361725.1 uncultured Methanosarcinales archaeon
CCCCCCCCTGCCATATATTATATCCAACAATATTATATGTCCCCGGACAAAGGGTTACACTACTACTTATATTAAGACCAGCAGCAGGAACAGTGCAAGCCATATCCAAAGATAAGTTGATTTGGGTATTATTATACAAACTGATATTGAGAGCAGTAGAGTTCGTAGGATTTCCCAAGTCGCTGGAGAAGGATGTCGTTATATTGTGTGGTGTAAGAGAAAAGACGCCTGACTCATTAACTTCTATCTCTTTTAATCGAAGTACCCCAAGGCCACTTGCACTCGTGAGCGTATTGTAATCGATCATCCCAGAACTATTAAACAAGCCAGTAACGTTTGCATTTCCGATACCTGTACTAGACCCATTGATAGTGACATTCACTTTGAGGTACCAGCCGCGATAGATGGACGTAGAACCGTTGATACTGATATTTACTATCGTGGCCGACCCCACGGTAACATTATACAACGTATTATTCTCTCTCCCCGTCCCTCTCCCCAAAACATCGCTTTTCGTATTATTTTGGATCAGGCTATCAAAAATGGTGTTATTGTTGGAACTATTAAACATAACCCCATAGGAGTTATTCATAATCGTACTAAATGTAATCGTGGAGTTTTTGGTCTGGGCAAGATGAATTCCCGTAGTAAAGTTTTGTATAATCACATTGGTAATGGTAAGGCCATCCTTTCCTGTGGTGTACATAGCACTCTCAGGACTCACTCCAGTGCCTGTAAAAGTATAATTGTTTCCTTCTATCTGAACATTATCATCCCCAATCGTAAGGCATATCCCCTCAGAAGAAAGATTTGCCCCGACTAAAGCATCTTCATAAATAGTCCTGCCGCACTCCACTTCAGTAATAGTAAGGTTGAGGAGAGTGTTATTTGTTATGCGTATATCTTTTGACGTGGAGTTTTTGGTATATCCCCGCTTGCTTATAGTGATAGTGTGGTTTCCCGTAATAATATATCGTATATTTTCTTCGATATACGACTCAGACAACGCGAGCCGTGTAACACCATTGCTTCCTGTCTCTTTGACATCATCTATCCCTCCCAGGACATCAAATCCCGTGACGGTGACATTTTGGAGGGGGAGTATGGACTGGTTTGTGACGTTAATATCAATAGGATATTTAATGTAAAATTTTGCAAGAGAACTAACCCGGATAGTACTAATATTGATGGTGGTGTTGGTTACTGAATTATTCATCCCAGAATCCTTTTCCACATCAACATTCCATTGGGTGTTATTAGAAAAGTTGGCATTAATAAAGGTATTATTATACGATTTAAGCATCGCTGTACCAACAGCATTTATGGTTCTTAACATAACAACGCCTTGCGTGTTGTTAAAAATACTCTCTTCTTGTGAGGAAGTGTGATTACTTCCCCCAAACCTAAAACCGATAGTGTTGTTAAAAATCCTATTCCCCCTAGAGATTGTTCGGAGTGATTCGTTAATAGTGATGCCAGAGATAGAACTATAGCTGACATTGTTCTCGTCCAGTGTTACATCTTCAGCCCGTCGTAAGAGGATACCATGAGAATTGTTAATAATAATATTATGAGTTATATTCTCCCGATCGTAAGTATCTGGATTTGCACCAGGACTGCCGTCGATGTTCACTCCCGCGTCTCTGTTGTGTTGGAAAGTGTTATTGAGCACAGTGTTGTTTTGCTGGTCCTCTCCCCCCGATGACCCATCGAGGTAAAGACCATACCGATTAGTAGTAACAGTATTGGAACTAATATTGTTTTGGACACTATTTCTCAGATAAATACCGGCATTAGAATTGTTATGGATCTGATTAAAGATAATCTTATTCCGCCTATTTGAACCAAAGAAATCAATATATACCCCATCTTGGGAATTATTATAAATGGTGTTCTCTATGATTGTATTTTCTTGTGAGCCGCTTCGAATATCCACTCCTATGGAATTGTTCCACAGAATATTCCTGCTCACCGTGTTGTTGAGGGAGTTAGAGGCCAGAGAGACACCATAATTAGGACCTGGACTGTGAGCAACAGTATTGTTTGAGATAGTATTATTTGTACTGGAAGAAAGAGAAACCCCATGATTTTGGGTGTAAAAAATAACATTATGGCTAATATTAGTATAATGTGAACTGTCAGCATATACCCCATCGCCATTTAGGCCGGAGGAAGTGAGATTATTAAAGATAATGAGCGAAAGATTAACAGAAAGTAAAGAAATGGAATCGGCTAATTCCCCTACTGTGCGAAGAGTATTATTTTGTATAGTTATGTTTGTCCCCCCTGCCATATAAATAGCATGCCGTCTCATACCCCCTCCATTTGCTTCTGTGACATTACAGTTTTTTATTGTAATATTATCATACCCAAGGCTATTATCAATTCCCTGTACGTCTGAATTTGAAGTAAACCCATAGTATATGCTAAACCCGCGACAATCAAAAGTAAGATTATGTGCAGAGATATTAATACACGTCGCATTGGAAGAGATATCCGCTGTCAGTTCCGTATCTGCAGTAATATTACCACAAGAACCTAATGGGGCAAACGCCCTTCTCTCAGCAATATCCTCTAAGAGATCTCCCGTTCCATTCTCCTCCCCTTCCACCGGCAATGACACCGCCGCCCCCGTCAGGAAGTTTCCAAAGGAATATGAAGAGTAGAAAGTATCTACAGAAGTAAAGAGGAAAATGCCGAACGGAAGGGCGATAAGCAGTACTACTAAAAGTATAGTAAGCGTGTTCTTCATCTTTTGTCCCTCTTTTAGGTGTATTTTTGGTATCATGTGATGTGTGGTTTTATATTTTTATACATTTCTTGTCTCATTTCCCCTTCCTCATCCCTTCCACTTTAACAATCGTTCCTACAGGAAAATATGGCCAAAATTTCCGAGGAACGGCTATCCGCCGCTGTACCTTGCCTTGCTTCTGAACAATGTCCACAAAAAATAATGAAGAATCATCTAATAACTCCATTTTGACTAAAGAGTGCAGAGGAAATTCCTTCCAGAACTTTTTAGGCACGGGTATTTTCCGCTGTTTTGCTCCCTGTGCCTGGATACGGTCGACGAAGTACATAGATAAAGAGCATCTCCGTATTCTTTTTAAATATATCGTAAGTTTTATTTATTATTCTTAATATTATTTTAATAATTTTAGATACTATTTTAAATATATAATATACATATCTTATTAAGAGCAATATTTTTATTGTAGTGGTATTATCAGGGTGTTTATGTGGATCAACAACCTTAATCCCACGCTTCTTGACCTTGGCCCCGTAGAAATCCGCTGGTATGGGTTGGTGTATCTTTTAGGATTTGCCCTTAGTATCTGGTGGCTGAAACGGGCGCAGAAACAGGGTATGATTCATCTCTCCACCGATGATCTTTGGGATTTAGCACTGTATCTATTAATAGGAGTATTGGTTGGCTCACGAGTATTTGAACTGTTTTGGGAGCCGCAATACTATCTCAGCAACCCGTTAAATATCCTCAAAATATGGCAAGGGGGCATGAGCTTTCATGGAGGATTTGTAGGAATCATCGCCGCCTGCTGGTGGTATTGTAAGAAAAAGAAAGTACAGTTTGGAATAATCGCAGATGTTCTCAGCGCCCCATTGATGTTCGCGTTAGCATTAGGAAGACTGGCGAATTTTGTCAATGGCGAATTGGTGGGGAGAGTATGGAATGGCTCATGGTGTGTGGTCTTTCCTCAGTATGGAGAGGAATGTCGGCATCCCAATATGATTTATTCTTTCTTCCAGCGCATGGCCGCGTTTGGATGGTTATACTGGCTCAGTGTTCAGCAGAAATTCAAACCGGGTTTTGTGTTCTGGAACTTCGTGTTCTGGGAAGGAGTGGGCAGATTTGTGATGGATTTCTACCGCGAAGACATATTGTACGCTGGACTGAGTTTAGGGCAATGGTTTAGTATTCCCATGATTGTTGCGGGATTATATATGTTTAATAAGTTTTATAAAGAAGACTGGAGACACGTATTCTCTAAACATTCTTAACCAGTGAGGAAATAAAGAAAAATGAAATATAAAATGATTATAGGATTACTAGCGATTCTTGCGCTTATTGTGGCAGTAGGATGTACTTCATCTCAACCACAAGGACAAGACGTACCACTCCAAGACACTGCGGGGCAAAAAGAGACTGCAGTACAGGAAAATAGTGCAGTACAACAAAGCGAAGGAACGCAAGTAGTTATTGATAATTTTGCGTTTAAGCCTTCCACTATTGAAGTCAAGCAAGGAGATACTATTGAATGGGTGAATAAAGATAGTGCTCCTCATACTGTCACGTTTGATAACGGCATGGCTGATGAAAACCTACCTTCCGGTGGAACGGCAAGGGTAACGTTTACAGAAGCAGGACAATTCACATACTTTTGTTCTTTTCATCCTGAAATGAAAGGGATTGTGATCGTACAGTAAGTTTAGTAGAAAAGTTTATCTTTTTCTTCTCTTTTTTTAGTCGCATGCCCAAAAAAGAAGTTTGTGTGCTGTAAGGGGAATTTTTTATTTAATAGGGTTTTTGTATCTTTAACACTGAAACTTTTTCAAAGTCCCTGATATTCCTTGTTACCAATGCCGCCTGCATGAGAAAGGCAGAAGCTGCTATTAACGCATCTGGTATTTCTATATCATACTTCCGGCGAAAATCACCAGCAACTTGGACAAGCGGATTATCGATAGGAATTGTATCAAATTGAGTGAGGAAATGAAGCACTTTTTCACGCTTTTTCGGATCATTACATTCTGCTCCTGATAAAAGTTCTGCCTCGGTGAGGGCACTGAAAACTATATCTCTATTCTCCTGGAAAAAATCGTGAATGTTCCGTTACCCATAATACCACTTATTCTCTTCTCGCTGCTCTCGGTCTTTGACACTGCCCTGCTTGTTAATCCGCGGGCGATGGGAATGGATATCCCGGCGAAGTGTTATGTTTAACTCTTTCAAAAACAGGTTCATCCCTTCTTCCATAGAGAAAGGTCCTTGGATCTGACCATGTTCTGCGGGAACTCCCGTAACCACCAGCAAGCGATTGGAGATATGATCTATAAACATTAAATCGTGATCGACGACCAAAATGGTAATATCGCGTTCCTGCGCAAGGGTCTTCATGATCTTAGACACAATCAAGCGCTGCTCTACATCCAAATACGCCGAGGGTTCATCTAATAAAAATAGATCAGCATCTTCTGCCAAGCATCGTGCGATGGCAACACGCTGTAATTCCCCCCCTGATAAGTTACATAGTTTTCGGGTAAGCAGGCGATCCAGCCCCAAAGGATTAACCAGTTGATGGGTATATCGTGCCACTGCTTTTTCTAAGAATGCACCAACAATCATTTCCGAATCTGTTTCCAAATATTGTGGTTTATAGGAAACCCGAATGGTATCACTGAGTGTCCCTTGGTCAACAGGAAGCAATCCGGCAAGAATCTTCATGAATGTGGTCTTTCCAATACCATTCTCTCCCAGCACTCCAATGATTTCATTACGATATACCGTTCCTCGCGTGGTAATCAACTGGAAGTTTCCGACTTTTGTCTGAACGCCATCCCAAGAGACTAATGGCACGGGAAGAGCTTTGCGCATGTCCTGAATGGTCTCAAACTTAATGGGGTAGTCCCGGAAGCGGATATTTTCTTCTTTAAGGAATCCTTCTAAGAACGCGTTGATACCTTCCCGTGTTGCTTTGATGCCAGAGACAACTCCATATGCCCCTTCCTTCCCATAAATAATATTAAGCATGTCTGTCATAAAGTCAAGAATGATAAGGTCGTGTTCAATCACGAGAATAGCAGTTTGCTCATTCGCTAAAGAACGAATAAAGTCTGAGATCAGCAAACGTTGTTTAATGTCAAGATACGATGTAGGCTCATCAAAGAGGTAGACATTTGCTTTCTTAAGGACAGCAGCGGCAATGGCTACTCGCTGCAATTCCCCCCCCGAAACATTATTCACGGGCGTATCCAGAAATTTGGTTAAGTGCAGCTGCTCAGAGAGTTGAGAAAGTCTGCTCTCTTTATCCACGCGCTGTAACAATTCCCGTACCGTGCCATTAAATTGTTTGGGAATTAAATCTACTTGTTGAGGTTTATAGGTTGGAATAATCTCATTCTTCTGCAGTTTCTCAAAGAATTTCTGTGTTTCTGAGCCTTTAAAATGGGCAACGACTTCTTTAAACTCGGGAGGATTATCCCACTTTCCTAAATTGGGTTTGAGAAGATTAGACATCACTTTTACCGCAGTGGATTTTCCAATGCCGTTCTTTCCGAGAATGCCCGTTACTTGACCAAATAATGGCGTGGGGAGGGAATATAATTCAAACATATTTTCCCCATAGCGATGAAGGGGCGGCTTATCCAGCGCTTCTGGGAGGTTGATAATCTGGATAGCGCCGAATGGACAGCGATTGGGGCAAATGCCGCAGCCGGTGCACAGCATTTCATCAATGCGTGCTTTCTTATCCGGCTCTCCGGGATAAATACAATCCGCTCCGGAACGGTTGACAGGGCACAATTTAGCACAAAGGTAATTACCGCATTCATCAGGGTGACATTTCTCCCGGTCAATAATCGCTATACGCTTACGCATGGAGATAATGAGGATTTATTCTTTTATATGGTTTTTGGTTCGTTTGTCGCTGACCCATCTGCTGCAGAACACGAGCCAAGCAGGAGGCAAGGACTACAGAAGTGATAATCATATTCTTTTCAGAAGAATCACTGTTTATTCCTGCCATGACGGGAAAACTGTCTTGCGTGGGATTTCCTGGATTGGTTTGTGCTTCCACCACATAGGGCTTGCCCTCTTCAAAGAGAATGTCAATTCCCCGCAGTAAAGAGCGCGAAGGAATACGGCTTACACGCAACGCCAAATCATACACATCTTCACGAAGAGTTAAATTAGGATTTACTCCTACTTCTGGAAGTATACCTCTGAGAGAATAATCGGGAATTTCTCTTCCGGGATGAAGAACAACACGAACATATCCTTCCTGATGATTTGAACAGAGTCCATCTTTTTGATTGTATGTTAAAAACGCTCCGACTATTTTACCGGGAAATGTGACAACGCGAAGACAGTAGGGACGACTATTTGAGGTAGCATGAAAAGAACCTACTCGCTTCTGAGCCACGCGAATGGTTGGCTGAGCAAACAGGGGACTTTCTCCCTGAACAGCATGAACTCCCCGACCGCGATGAAGAGTGATATCTTTAAGGATTACTTCTTTTCGTTCTCCACTATTCAATCTGTCATCCAATGCTTCATAATTCCATTCTTCTTTTGAAACTTCTCCCTGTAACACAGAGAGAGGATGAGGCAACTTATGCTTGCGCATCTTTCGCACAAATCCCTCTTTGAATTCTATGCCCACCCCGGGATTGTAGGAACTGTTTGTCTGTATCTTTCCCTGATAACGCCGAATAAAGAATGATTCAATTTCTTCTTCTAAAACATGAATAGATTCTGTATTTACCCGTCGTCCCAGGACGGCAGCAAGAGAATGGCGAAGACTTCCGCTATGAGACACGATGAGTTTAGGTTCAGTACGCTGTGTGACCTCTTCAAGGTACGATTCTCTCTGAAAATAGGAAGTAGCAACTTTCGATAATTCTAAACACCCTACATGAATTCCTTCTTGTGTAAGCAATCCTCCCGCACGTAAGAACGCCTCTCCATATGTTCCTGATAGAGGGCGGTGGTACGTAAACAAAATATCGAGCATTTCGCCTGCGGGCAGCGAACGGTTTATTAATCTTTCTCGAAAGATATTTATACCAGAAATACCCTGAGAAACGCTATGGCCAAATGCAGTATCTGCTCGACAGCGCTGGTAAATACATTTTTAGAGAAGATCAAAGGAACCATTATACACAAGCCGGGATCTGGAAAAGAGTTTCCCATCTGCTTTGCCTGCCAAAAAAAATTTCCCACCAAAGAAGCGCTGTTGAAGCAGCTGTAACATGGTTCATTTTCAGTATCTTACTCAGCCACGTGAACTTCTTTCTGTCGTTAAATCATTAGAACATTCTTCCCTAATCGCTGTCGATGTGGAATGTGAGAACAACCTGCATCATTTTGGAGCGAAGCTTTCCCTGATACAAGTATCCACTAATTTGGGCACTTGGATTATAGATGTGCTGGCAATAAAAGATTTATCCTCTCTGCGAGCAATTTTTGAGAGTGAGACGATTCAGAAAGTGTTTCATGATGTAAGTTTCGACTTGCGAATTCTTTTTCATCAATTTGGATGGAACATGAGAAATATTTATGATACACAGCTCGCAGCCAAGTTTCTGGGAAAAGAAAAAATAGGGCTTGGTTCCCTGCTGGAAGAATATTTTGATGTACGGAAAGAGGAGAAATTTCAACGCTTTGACTGGCTGCGCCGGCCGCTTCCTTCGCTGGTTTTGGACTATGCGGCCAAAGATACGATGTACCTGTCGGATTTAAAACGAAAGTTAGAAGAGGAATTGCAGCAGAATGGCAAAAAATCATGGGTAGATGAAGAATGCCGGCATCTGCAGGACATGGATTGGAGTTACCATGAACAGACCTATCTGGATATCAGTGGGGTTCGTTCGCTGTCCGCACAAGAAAGAGGACGTGTCAGATCACTGTTTGCCTTGCGTCAAGACCTCGCCAAACAGGTGGATAAACCTGCATTTATGATCTTTACCAACAAACAACTTATACAGTTTGCGCAAAGTCCCCCGGATTCATGGCATAACCTGCGCGTGCATCTTCTGGTCAAGCGCAATAGCATTCTCTTTGAACAGGCCATACAGAATGCCCAACCAGTGGAGTTGAAGAGGGAAAGAGAGTTTACGCCACAACAAATGCAGGCCATACGCCATTTTCTGGAAGCGAGAAATATCATAGCGCAGAAGATCGCTCTTGCTCCCTCGCTCCTGATCAGCACTGAAGAAATACAGGAAGTAGTACGCAGCAATTCCCTTTCCTCACTGCGAAACTGGCAGAAAGCATTGCTGGAGCGACCACTGAAGATGGTGCTGGAAAAGAAATAAGTATTGCCTAACAGTGTCCATTATTTCCCTCCGCCACATTTAAAAATAAAGTGCATTTCTGCTTAGATACGCCCTTGTAGCTCAGTGGTAGAGCGGCGGTTTCGTAGCAAACTTTAAGAAAGTTTGATCAAAATAGTGGCGGCGTAATGCCGCTACCAAGAAAAAACCGCAGGCCGTGGGTTCAAATATGTTCCGAACTCGTAAAGAATAGAACGAGACGCGGAGCGTTGACTTTCCCGCCAGGGGCTTTTTTCTCTTTCTCAAAAAAGAACCGACCACCCCCTTTCGAAGCAGAGTGGGGGTATGTACCCGGTTAAGTCATGAAAATGCGGGAAAGCACCTCACCACGCACTAAAGTGCGTGGCTTGAA
>CAYIBV010000019.1:0-2399 GCA_964361725.1 uncultured Methanosarcinales archaeon
CGTTGGGAAGAAGTTGTTGAATCTTTGAAAGTAATATTTGAAAACAAAGAAGTGATTGGCGCAGATATCGTGGAATTTGCACCAAAAGTTAATTTCGATGCAGAAGCGTATAGTTTGGCAAAACTCACCTATAAAATAATGGCATTAAACGTGAAAACCAATCCCACAAACCAGCAAAATTTATAAATACCAGAAAGGATTAAGCCCAAAAAGAGCACAGGGGGGTTGTACTATGACAATTGTAAAAGTAAGCTTACATAAAGTAAATGCAGAGCGAAGTCTGAATGCCAAAGGTGGACAGATTAAGATTAACAATAATGTTTCCATCAAAGATGTAGAAGATATGCCTTTTGCCGTAGAGGGCAAAAGAGGGCTTAAATTCACTTTCTCGTTCAACTGCAATTATGAACCAGAAATAGGGAAGATTGAAGTGGAAGGGCAGGTTCTTTATGTTGACGATGATCAGAAAGTGGACGAAGTAAAAAAAGGGTGGAAGAAAGATAAGCGTGTTCCCATGGACATCATGGAGCAAATCGTGAACGCGGCTCTCCACAAAGGGAACATCCAAGCTATTAAAATCAGTGAGGAAGTAAGTTTGCCTAGTCCATTGCCTCTGCCTAAAGTAAAAGCAGGGATGACGGAAGTAGAGCAGGCAGAACTTAAGAAAAGGTAGAAACTGTAAGTTTTAAGGAGGGGGTACATCATGAAGAACTACGTTGTGGATAAAGAACTGTGGATCTTACACTTTGGTGGGGATGACGACGACGATGAAAGCTCTGATCCCGATGATGATTTAGATGAAGAGTAAAGTAGACGAAGAGTAAGGTTCTTGTTTTTTCTTTCTTTTTTCTTATAGTAAAGTGCACAAGTAGAAGAACTTATTAATAGGCACTTTAACTATACTAGCAAATCTCGACAAGTTCCATAATTAACGAGATTTGCTATTATGCTGCTTCTCGTTCTAAATAATGAGTCGCACCTGGAACAAGCTTTTCGCCCGTTAACACTACTTTTTCCCCTTGTCGGGCGTAGGTGCGATGTACTCCTACAATTCCTAACTCTGAATCAATAAAAGGCCCTATACTAGAATGATCCTGACGTAAGAAAAACTCTTGTTCTAATCCTTGTTGGCCAAACTGAGTTACTTTTCCCATCCCTAATGCACCAAATCCGGTGCGCTTTACTTGGTAAGCATGAACGTTAGAGCCTGGCGTGGAATACGCAGGGGGAATCAAAATAGCTAAATCGGTTTTAGTGCCGATGGAATCATCATAATCCCACCACGTAAACTCTTCTTGCCCCTGAAACACAAAATCAGGTGGTATCAGTTCTAACGCGCGATCACGGACGGCATCTAACGCCGGAGAGCTGTTTTTGAGCCTGGCCACTCGTGCCATGCGAAAGTTAGATCCGTCATAAACAAAAGAACCATCCATGGCTCCATGATGCTGGAGGAATTCAAAAAATGTATCATAGTTTTGCACTGGCTTAAACTCAGGAGCGGTGCGATCCAGAATAATCTTATCTCCCAGCAATCTCTCTGCAAGAGTTTGGCCGTCAGACACCACTAAACATCCTTTCGCCCAGTTATTTTCTTCCCCTTCTGTTACAAGAAGATTTCCTTCCCGAATATACGGTAACGCCGCTGCCAAATTGGTATCCACATGGTACCGTACCAGCCAATCAAATAAATCAACCTCTTTCATTGATACCAGTATACAAATAGCTATATTTATATTTATCGCCTAATTCTTTTTACTTTTCTCCTATAAAATGGAAAGATTTATTAATTTATAAAAATTTTTAGGCAAATATGACCAAAGTAGACTTAAATTTGCTCTATCTACGAGGTGAAAACGCCCGAATGAGTTTACTAGAACTGGCACAGCATCTTAAAACCACTCCCCAACGCTTAAAATATTCTATTTCTGTTCTGGAAAAAGAGCATATTCTGACAAACCCATACTGTCTGTTTGATTATTCTTATTTTGGATTGATTTTATTTCGCGTGTACTTTAAAGGAGGATACATTAGTGAACAGGATAAAGTACATATCATCGAGGAACTGAAGCAGAACCCTTACGTGGTAGCGGTGTATGAACTTACAGGAGAATATGATCTAGTAGTAGAATTCGCTTCTCCCAATCCTTCAAAATTCAATAAAGAAGTAAAAAAAATTGCGACTCTCATCCCTGCGTTAAATGATTATAAAGTGATTCTTAATCTAGTGACGTATGTGTATCCTCGGCAATATCTCGCCAAGAACACGGAATTGTATTCGTTGAATATGGAACGGATTATCGGGGGTGACAGAGAACGGGAAGAGTTTAATCCTCATGAATTACAGGTGATTAAAAGTATCTTAAGCCATCCTACCCTGCGTTATACAGATTTAGCAG
>CAYIBV010000019.1:2409-13734 GCA_964361725.1 uncultured Methanosarcinales archaeon
TGAGAGAACAGAATTAAACGTCAAGACGGCAAAATCTATCCTGCGCAATTTGACAAAACGAAACATCATTAAAGGCTTCAAATATGTGATTGATACCAATAAATTGGGGATAAGCACGTATCGTTTATTCCTGAAAATTCACAATATCAGTCTGGAACGGGAAGCGCAGCTGATGGAATACATGCTGCAGAATCATGAAATCGTGCAATTGCACAAGACAGTGGGCGACTGGGATCTGGAAATAGACTTGCAGGCGTTGGATAAAAACAGGATTAGGTCTATCCTGATGCAGATCAGAGAAGAATTTAAAGATTTGGTTGAACGGTTTAACCTGATTGAATTTTATCAATATTATCAGAAATCATATCTGCCCCAATTTCTGTTTAAAGAGGAAGGGAAGAAGTAAGTTTTAAAATATCACAATCCTTTCTTCCTTTTCAAATAGGCAATAAGTTCTTCGCTGATAAATGGTTTGTTATCTCTCAGTACATACTGATAGGGCAGAATGACAGACTCATGTTTTCCCGTAGGAATTTCAATTTTATATTTCATTGATATCTGTTGTAATGGTGTGCCGTCGTGGATGAGCTTTGTGACGAGAACAGCATTGTCTGTACTGAATTGTTTCTTGCCAAGGTTGCGGATCTGCGCCTGAGGAAGAAACGGGGTTAATTCTTTTTTCGTTCTCTTTTTTGGTGGATAATCACCGAGAATGCCGCCAAAGATGAAATAGTCAAAAGATTTTGCGTCTTGAGGCGTAAGAGTAATAGGAGCATCAGGATCAAGAAGACAGGATCTCGGAAGAGATAGTTCTTTTACCGGTTGTGGTATCACTCTTCCATATTGTTCAAGTTCTTTACTTCCTTTTTTGAGATTGGTAAACCACACATTTTCTTTTCTTACAAGCTGGGAGATATGTTTGTATTCTATCACACACCACTTCCATAATCGTGGTTCCAGATGTTCAATGATGTAAATGGTCATGTTCTTTTCGTAGTAAGATTACTGACAAGAATGGTTTTAAATCCTACTTTTTGGGGAACTGTTCCATCTTCCAGAGGGTTATTGCCTATGACAGTACACCGTTTTGGGTCAAGATTATGTCTGTTCACTAATTTTTTCCAGAATGCCATAGTATCCTTTCTGCATCCGGCATCTTCACTGGAGTACACAAAGTTAACATACTTTAACAGTTTGTACGTTGTTAAATAGAGTGTAATGGTCTTTCTCATAGAATTAGAGACTATACCAACGGTCTGTCTTTGGTGATGTACTGTTTTAAGTTTTTGTACTACTTTTTCTTGGAGCAATGATCTTCCTTTTACTTCTTGTTTAAGAATGGTGTAATAATCATCCAGAAGATCAAAAGCGTGACATAAATCTCCGGTATCCCAGCGGTCAAATTCGTTTTTGCTTAGCCCCAATGCTTTTGCTCTCTTGTTTATTTCACTCAACGAGAGCTTTCTTTTCTGTTTAATCATCTGAATAATGGGCTGATAACACCGCTCATAAATAGTTGTGTCAATAAGCGTTCCATCAAGGTCAAAGAGATAGGTTTGTGGCATACCTGTGGGAAATGAGAAACAATTAATAAATTATACGATTTTGTTTTCAAGTTTGATTTTTGCGTATCCATTGTTTGATTATCTTTTTAATTTCTTTAAGCTGTTCTTTGTCTCTAAACGTATGAGGAGCTTGTTTAATAATGTGCATCTCTTTTTCTCCATGTAGATGATCAAACAACATATTCTGGTGCTCTGGCGGGGTAGAATCATCTTGATCTCCTACTATAAGCAAAACAGGCATTTGAAGCTTTTTAACGTTGGGAAGTACATCATATTTTAACCGGTCTTCCATGTGAGACCACTTAAGTTTCTTGATGAGTCCTGGTTGGGACTTACTTTCTTCTATTCTCCAGCCAGATTCTTTCCACATTTTTAGAATGTTATTCCCACGATATTTTGGAGAATCAAAACTGATTTTTCCAGAGACCACTGTGGATATTGGTGCTAACCCTTTTACTTTAAGGGGATATTTCTCAGCAAAAAGGATTGTTGACATCCCTCCCAAACTATGTCCACATAACCAGAATGGTTCTTCATACCAAGATTGACTTTTTGCCCATGTTATGACATCTTCTAAATCCTCAACATAATTAGTAGTGGTTGCATCTTCGTATTTACCATCACTTTCGCCTGAACCCAAAGTATTAGTTGTATCAAAACGAACAACGGTAAAACCTTCTTCTTGGAACGCATCAGCGAATGTTTGAATGTGATCCTGTTCTTTAAATCCTCCTAAGCCTGGCATTACAAAAGCTAAACCTTTCTGATTTGAAGAAATTTCTACTAATAAAACTATTTTCTGGTTTTTCCTGTTTGTAATGAATTGTTTCACGGTAATCTTGCCTAGAATCCCCGTAACCATTTAATGTAAGAATATAACACCACGGATTGATTAATCATGCGCATATTATGTTCATAAGCGCGGGTAACCCCTCTCCGGACGTGTTTAATATTCTCCGTGATTTCATGCACTTTCTGAATCTGTTCCGCTGGGAAACGTTGGCTGATGGCGCTAAATTCTTGTTTTTTAAGATATTCTTCTATCTTCACGGGAAAAAAGAATCCTTTCTCCATGCTTTCCACTAAAGAATTCATGCGTTCTACCTGCCCTTCATTCACAATGTCCATGAACTGGAAGCGGAACTCGCTGGTTCGTAACAGTTCCGCGAACAGGGCTTTAATGCGCTGTTCATATTTTAGTTTATCTTCTTGCGATTTTAACGTGGGAAGCTTGTTGAGGATCATAGTTACTTCCGTGGCGAAGAATATCTGATTGTTCAGGATGGATTGGGCATAGTTAATGTTACTTTGTAATGCTTCCGGCATTTCTTTAAGAGCAACACTAGCGCGTTCGACATTCACAAGTTCAAATTCCCATCCCTGTGTCTTAGGAAGCTGTTCAATAAGTTCTAGGGTAGTAGGAATAAGAGTTAAAGCCTGCTGCATGTTTTCAATGTCTGTCTGGGAGATAAAAAAGTGAGAAAAGTGATCATGCACTTTCTCCTCTACCAAAGGGTAAGAATTTTTATCTTTAATGTCCCTCATAATCATCACAGATTCAATCTCTGCAGACTTTGGGTTCAAATCTTTCAGGGTATGGATATATAACATCTATGGAGGTGATTATTATGTACTGTTATTTAAATATTTCTTTACGCTAATAGATAAAGAATGCTACTTTTCTTCTGCTAAACGTGGGTTATACCTGTTTAGTAGCCTTCCCACCGCAAGACGGTCTCGTATTTCATTCCCTTGATGAAACTGGCGATTTAATTCCCTTGCGATAGCCTTATTATACACTTTTGGCCCGTCCTGTGTGTTCCTGTGGTATTCTGGCTGTTGTGAGAGGGCATAGGCACGTTCTTTTTCTTCAAGAGACCATAATCGCCGCTTCAGTTCTTTGGGTGGTGATCTTAGAGCGGTTCGTATTTTAGAGAGGTAAGCACCTACTGATTCCGTGGTTCGTACGGGATTATTTTCATGAAAAGTGAGGTTTAATTCTTGGGCAATAGCGATATTGTTAATCTGTCCGCCTCTTCTGCCTCCTAACGGAGATTGATATTCTGGTTGACGAGACAACGCGAGAGCATATTCTCTCTCAACATCAGACCAAATGACTTTTCCCCGTTGTTGCGCGCCTTTAAACCCAGCATCTTTACTGGCACTTTGTTTTTGTGGCACATATAACCTGAATGTCCCTTTTCGCGCCACTAATTTTAATTCATCTAATCGTTCTCCTAGTGCTTTATACCACTGTTGTGGAGGGTCTTCGGTAGCTGCATGACCTCTAGCTCTATCCACCAACCCCCCTGCCAGAAATTCTTCTAAGAGTGGTGCAGCATCTTTAGGTTCAATTCTTCGACAGATTCTGGTGTCATAATCTTTTTGGTGGTTTATTAAATCACAGATACCATTTAAACTAGTATGCTCTCCATGTCTTTTTACCTCACTGAGTAACGTGCTGGCAAGCAACCGTCGTGCTTCTTGCACTGCTTTCTCTTCAATAACAGGATCATTATAATGTTTCACAACAGCTTCAGAACGGCAATTCTATAAATAGTTTTCTACTTTTAAGAGGCAACAAGTATGTCATAAAACTTATAAACTCCTGTTGTTACAATGGAATTATGATAACCCAGAGCTTTTTAATTGAGTTGGAATCATCTATGTTGCGGTCATTTGCCCGGGCACAGCGTGCATTAACGGCGGAAGTGCCGGGAGTTTTAGCGAGTGCACAGTTTAATGAACGTTTTTCCAAAGAGTTTATGCGGCATTTACAGGAACGCCGGGGATTATTAGAGCAGGAAATCAGACAGGGTGGCCATGAAGATTATGTCAAGATTGCGGACAATGTGTATAAAGTAGTAGAACAGAGAGTACGTTCAGCATTGACCGGAAACTCGTTGCATGAGCGGAAATTAGATGAATATGCTTTTCGTAAGACTGTGCGGGATGTCAAGACAGAAGTGCGCAGTGCATTCTATGAACGATACTTCTCCCCATCTATGGTGGGGAAGCAAAACTCTTAAATAGGGATGTCCTTTTTTTGACTCTGCTGTTATAGAATATAGAGACTAAATCGGTTTTGTGTTATGTTCTATGATTGCGGAGTTGATGATTATGGTTGTGAAGAAAGGAGACAACGTAAAAGTAGAATATGTTGGGTCGCTGGAAGATGGTACCATATTTGATGCCTCTCAGCGGCATGGCGCACCATTACAATTTGAAGTTGGTTCCGGGCAGGTTATTGCAGGATTCGATAGTGCTGTGGTAGGTATGAATCTCGGAGAACAAAAGACAATCAGTATCCCTCCGGAAAAAGCGTATGGAAATCATTCTGATGATCTGATAATTCAAGCTCCTAAGAAAGATATTCCTGATAATGAGAATCTGAAGCCGGGATTTGTAATCTTGGCAAAGTTTCCAGATGGGTCAGAAATGCCCGCACGAGTTATTAAACTTGAAGGAGAAACGGTGACGATGGACTTTAACCATCCTCTGGCGGGAAAGACTCTAAAGTTTACCATTACCGTTGTAAGTGTTTCTTCTGGGAAAGAAAAATCACTTACAGGAGCATGATAAAAATGCGTGAAACTGTCTCACCTCACCATAAATGGTGAGGTTTCAAAAGAGACAGTTTCTCAACTACGCATTTTTAGCACAAGAAATACGAAAAATATCGTATTTCTGTGCAGAAATAAGATTGTTATCTTATTTCTTGCATGCCGAAAATGTCGCCATAAATGGCGGGGTTTTAAACCCAGCGACATTTTCATGCATAAATTTTATAAATATAGTCAGTGACCACGGTTGTATAGATTTTTGCTGGAATGCTCTCTATTACCCCGAGTAAAAGATATACTATGAGCTTGGAAAAACCACAGGAGAAACAGGAAATCCGCTTAAAAGTAATGGAAGCGGTGCAGGATGATGTCAATAAAGGCATCGTCAAGATAGACAGCAGTTTCATGCGGCAAATCGGAGTTAATGTGGGGGAAGTGATTGAAATCAAAGGAGAGCGGAGCACGGCAGCCATCGTGGATCGGGCTTACCCCGGGGATATTGGATTAAATATCATTCGTATGGATGGAAACATCCGCCGGAACGCCCGCACTTCTATCGGCGAAATGGTGATAGTACAAAAAACAGAGGTCAAAGTAGCGAAAAAAGTGTCTATTGCCCCGGCGCATAAAGGAGTGATGATTAAAGCCTCTCCAGAATTGTTTAAGCAGGGATTGCTGGGAAAAGCATTGGGGAAAGGGGATATCGTTTCCCTCGGTCGACCACGGCGAAGAGTAGATGTTCATGGACACGAAATTACCGATATTTTCTCCATGATGGAATCACAATTTGCCGGATTTGGATTTGGAGACTTAAAGTTCATTGTGGTAGATACCTTCCCTAAGAAAGAAGTGGTTGTAGTGACCATGGAAACCGAAGTAGAGTTTAATCCTCAGGCGGTAGAATTACGGGAAGATGAAGCTATCAGTTTAGGGATTAACTATGAAGATATCGGTGGATTAAGTGAAGAGATCAAAAAGGTACGGGAAATGGTGGAGCTGCCCCTCAAACATCCAGAGATATTTGAAAAGCTGGGCATAGAGCCGCCAAAAGGAGTGTTGTTGCATGGTCCTCCGGGCACGGGGAAAACATTATTAGCGAAAGCGGTGGCATCAGAGACAAACGCACATTTTATCCTGATTAATGGTCCGGAAATCATTAGCAAGTTTTATGGAGAAAGCGAACAGAATTTACGTAAGAAGTTTGAAGAAGCAGAACAGAATGCTCCTTCCATTATTTTCTTTGACGAAATCGACGCCATCGCCACCAAACGGGAAGAAACACGGGGAGATGTGGAGAAGCGTGTGGTGGCGCAGTTATTAGGGTTAATGGATGGATTGAAATCAAGGGGTAAGGTTATTGTTATTGCAGCTACAAACATACCTAACCAGTTAGACCTTGCTTTACGACGCCCGGGACGATTTGATCGCGAAATTGAATTAGGTGCACCATCTAAAGAAGGACGATTAGAAATCTTAAAGATTCACAGTCGAAATATGCCGTTAAAAGGATCTCTGTATGGAGACATTTTAGCTAAAGTGGTTGTTGAAGAAACTGAAAAGCAGTTTAATGAATTGAGAAAAAATCTTAAAGAGAAAGAAGAGAAACTAAAAACGTTAGAGGACCGAAAGAAGCAGGCTGATGAGAATTCTTTGGTTACTATACTAGAACTTATTAAAGGATTAAATAAAAACATAGAATCATTAAAAATTACAATTAGTTCTTTAGAAAATATCCATCATGAATTAAAATCACAAAAATCAAAAGTTATGAAAGTTGCAGAAGACATTAAAAAAATGGATGATATGAAGTTATCCTATAAACCTAACGATCCTCAATATGCTTTGGTTGAGAGAAATTTGAGTGAGCTTTATCAAAAAATCGAACAATTGAACTTACTACCTAAAATCTTAGAAAAAGCAGAGAAGTCAGGAAGGGAAAATGATTTACAAGAAGTTGCCCGGATCACACATGGGTTTGTTGGAGCAGACTTAAATGCATTAGCAAAAGAAGCAGCTATGTTAGTTTTACGTCGGATCCTCCCTGACTTGAAAGTTGATGGTGTCGCAGAGGATGAGCCAATTCCCAAAGAGATACTAGAAAAAATGTATATTACCCTAAAAGACTTCTTAGAATCACTTAAAGTAGTACGGCCTTCGGCTATGCGGGAAGTTCTTGTGGAAACCCCTGATGTCAGTTGGGATGATATTGGAGGGCTGGAAGATGTCAAAGGCAAGTTACGGGAAGCGGTAGAATGGCCATTAAAACGGCCGGAAGTGTTTAAGCGTATGGGTATTCGTCCTCCCCGGGGAATTTTATTGTATGGCCCTCCGGGAACGGGAAAAACATTACTGGCAAAAGCAGTAGCGAAAGAAAGCGAAGCAAATTTTATCTTGGTAAACGGGCCTTCATTATTGAGTAAGTGGGTGGGTGAAAGCGAAAAAGCGGTTCGTGAGATTTTCCGTAAAGCACGGCAGACTGCTCCTACTATCTTGTTTTTTGATGAGATTGATGCTCTTGTTCCCCGCAGGGCAGGAGATAGTGATTCTCGTGTTGGTGAGCGGGTTGTAAATCAGATGCTCACAGAGATGGATGGATTGGAGAGCTTACAGGACGTTGTCGTGGTGGGCGCTACCAATAGGCCAGATATTGTTGATCCGGCATTATTACGACAAGGACGATTCGATCGTGTCATCCTTACTCCGGTTCCTGATAAAGAAGGAAGAAAGAGAATATTTCAGATTTATGTAGGCAGAATGCCTATTAATGGAGATGTGGATATGGAAGTACTGGCCTCACGTACGGAAGGATATGTAGGAGCGGATGTTGAAGGGGTATGCCGGGAAGCAGCGATGATCGCCCTGCGGGAAGATATTAAAGCAAAAGAAGTGCGTATGGAACATTTTGAGACAGCGTTGGAAACTATACGGCCGTCTGTAGATAAAGAGGTGGAAGAAGCGTATGGAGATTTAGAGAAATACTTCAGTTCTGCCCGGGCAAAACAGATCAAAGAGAAGAAAGAAGCGTATTTTGGGTGAGTAGTACATTCATTTTCTAAAAGAGATTTAATAATCCTAATTGATTTAAAATAAATAATAATACGAGCAATACGATAATCAACGCTAATGCTAATTTGTCTTTCCCTTTAGTAAAAGCGTAGATAATAGACACAATCACCAATGCAATTCCCACAAGTTCAAATCCAGGCATTTTACCTTTCACCTGCGGCAATTAATATCGAACCAACACCAATAAAAGTGGTTCCCAAAATAGGATATTGAAACGCTAAGAGGAAAAAACCTATTGCTCCGATAAGAGCCCCAATAAGCCTAACAGCAAAGCCAACCGAAACTTTTCCTTCTTTCATTAAGCAAGTAATAATCTTAATGTTATTAAATTTTTCTCTCTTTTGTACTCTCATTTTGTGATGCTGAGAACGATAAAACCAAAACATTTATAACCTAAAATAATCTTTCTAGGCTTTAGGTGATTGCATGTTAGTATTTGGTATAGATATTCCCTTGGTAGAAATCTTGCTAGTTCTCGTGCTTGTCATCTTTGTCCTTCTTGCAGAATCGGTGATTGTGGTGATTCTGCTCATCAAACAGATGAATAAATCTAAGAAATTGATTGATTTGGTAGAACGCATGTCAGAAACGATTCTTTCTATCAAGAAAGCAGAGATTGAGCAGCTGGATAGGATTAGGGGAAGGAAGTAAAAGTTCTATAATTCATATGCTATTTTAATACCAGCTTTAGGGAAATTTATTGTGACATATTGTAAGATTTGAAACTGTTGAGATTGTTTTTCTTCTTAAAAAATACTATAATTGTATCCTAACGGTTGAACAATCTTTACTTCTTCGCCCCAGCAGCAGCTGGTGCACTGGCAGTGCTTTCTTTCTTCGTAGCAGGAATAATTTCGTCCACGATGGCAAGGGGAATGCCGGCTTC
Source organism: uncultured Methanosarcinales archaeon (assembly GCA_964361725.1). Classification (GTDB taxonomy): domain Archaea; phylum Nanobdellota; class Nanobdellia; order Woesearchaeales; family GW2011-AR9; genus CAYIBV01. Next base: position 11,490 of record CAYIBV010000019.1, read on the forward strand.
CAGCATGGCAGTTCTGATTTTCTTGTTCTCTTTGCCTTCCATTTCTTTGAGCATGGCTTTGGCTCTGGCTTCGAATTCTGTTCTGCGTTTCTCCAACTGTTCTTTGAGATGTTTCTTCTCTTCTTCCAGATGTTTTCTTTCCTCAGCGGTAATTTCTGTTTTTCCGGACTTGATTTTTTCGTCAAAACGTCCTTGTTCTACAGCTCTGAGAGCTTCTTTAGGAGACATTCCTTCTACAAGAATTCCCATCGATTGGCAAGTGCCAATGACTTCTTTTACTTTGGCTTTAAGGTCCCTACCCATTAAAGCTTGGTCTTTGATTTTGGCGATTTTGATGATTTGTTCCATGAGAAGATCGGCAATACTTTCCGAACCGGCACTGCCAGACGCTTTTTCTACCCCTGCTTCTTTCTTGATTAATGCCGAGGCAGGAGGAGTGCCAATTTCAATGGTAAATGTTTTAGAACCAGTGTCCACAATGATTTTGACGGGAACCTGCATGCCTTTCATGTCAGCAGTTTTTGCATTGATTTCCGCTACCACTTGCCCTATATTTAATCCCGTAGGGCCAAGAACTGGACCTAACGGAGGAGCAGCGGTTGCTTTTCCGCCTTCAATCAACGCTTCTACGGTCTGGGTAGCCATATTTGGGGTTTAAAATGAGGTCTGTTTAAAAAGATTCTGGTTTTAGTGAGGAGTATCAGTATTAAAGCAAAGATATAAGAAAAGTACAAATAAAGTTTATAAATGTCTCAGTGATGCTATCACAGAAATGAAAAAGGAACTCATCATCACTTTACAGAAATCATTTGAGGAATGCTCTCAAACTGTAGATGGTGTGGAATTTTGGCACGGAAGGGACTTGCAAAAACTGTTGGATTATGATAAGTGGGAGAACTTTGCTAATGTTATTGAAAAAGCAAAAATGGCCTGCCAAAATTCTAAGCAAGATATAGGAGACCATTTTGCCGGTGTCAGGAAAATGGTCAAAATAGGATCAGATGCAGAACGAGAAATAGATGATTTTATGCTCACTCGCTATGCCTGTTACCTCATAGCCCAAAATGGCGACTCTCGAAAAGAACAGATTGCCTTTGCCCAAAGCTACTTTGCAATTCAAACGAGAAAGCAGGAACTGATAGAGCAAAGAATAGGAAAAAAGATACAGTCGGAGCTTAGATAAGAAAGATTTATGAATATTAATTTGTTTCTATGGCTAAAAGAAGTGATTTCATGAAACTTAAAATCTATCTCTTCCGCCATGGACTGACGCATTATAATGAACATCATTGGTTTACCGGGCAGATTGATTCCCGGATGAACAGTGCCGGACGGCGAAATGCCCAGAAGATTGCCCATAAGTTACAGAATAAGAAGATTGATGTAGCATATCATTCCGGGTTGTCACGATCACGGGAGACGTTGAATATTGTTCTCTGTCATCATCCGGAATGTAAATCTGTGATGGAAGACAGACGATTGATGGAACGTAGTTATGGCCAGTTGCAGCGCCATAGCCATGAGCAGTTCATGCATGAATTGGAGAAAACGATACTGCCTCCTTTGGAGAAGAAGTATGGCAAGATGACTCCTCATGCCCGATGCGTGGTCGGCCATGCCGTGGCGGAACGCATTTTTGAGATGTATCATCGCGCGTATGACATTCCTCCACCGGGCGGGGAGAGTATTAAAATGGTGGAGAAACGAGTGCTTGCGTTTATTAAAGATTTATTGCGGAGAATGAAAAAAGAGAACGTAAATGTGGCTATTGCTGCCCATGGGAATTCCATGCGGCCGTTCCGCCGCTATTTTGAGAAGTTAACTGTGGAACAGATGATGAAACTCGATATGCCTTTTGATGATTATTTTGAGTATGAAGTGAAAGTATAGTCCTGAGGCACAAGAGGTTTCATTCTAATCAACAGAGTACCACAATATTAATAAATCTCCTGTAAACTGCTTTGAGTCTATGGATTCAATGCCAGACATTACAGAACTTCCCTGGGCGACGTATGATGGCGAGGAACATACTGCCAAGATTGTGCCCGTGGAGTTGTCGTTAGAAGGATTATCGCAGGAAGAGATACAGGTTCTGGGACATCTTTCCCGTGCTGTGGAAAGAATGACTCCCATCTATGCCCGGCAGAATCACGATGATTTTCCTAAAATCTATAAACGTCTTGTGGCGTTGGAACGTTCCCAGCGAGGAAAGAATCGAGAACAGATAGCAGCATACAATACTCTT
>CAYIBV010000020.1:0-13734 GCA_964361725.1 uncultured Methanosarcinales archaeon
TATGGTTTACGTTTGAAGAATTCATTCCCACTACCATTCAGCTTGTTCTAACATTTATCCTCCTAATGTATGAGCAATGGATAATCGCCATTCTGTTCGCGGTATTTACTCCCATTATTCTTGGCATTACCCTTACGGCATCAAAACGGGCGCAACCATTCCGAAAGAAGTACCATGAGAAATACGATGAAGCCATTGGAGAGCTAGGAGAAAGTCTTCTTAATATTACCACAGTCAAAGATTACGTACAAGAGCGGAAACAATTTGCAAAATTCCAAGCATTATTACAGGAGTATGAACATAATGCCATACAGCGCTGGCGATACGCTGAATCACTTCTCCTGTGGCGAGATGTAGTTATCACTCTTGGCCGTGTCATCACCCTTTCTATCGCCTCCTATCTTGTAATCAAAGGAACATTAAGCGCAGGAAGCCTTGTGATGGTCTATACTCTGACAGAACGGGCGTTCATTGCCACACATCGCATCGGACGATTATACAGTTATTTGGAAGATGCCATGGAATCTATCAATCGTATGGCTGATCTCCTGCAGCAGGAAACATTAATCAAAGACCTGCCCAACGCCAAAGCAGTGCGTACGTTGGAAGGCAATGTACATTTTAAGAACGTCTCATTCTCCTATGGGCAGGGAAATCCCGTCTTGCATGACATAAATCTACATATCAAACCTAAACAGATCATTGCTCTGGTGGGAAGATCAGGATCAGGGAAGACCACCATCGCCCGCCTCTTGCTCCGCCATTATGACGTCACTGAGGGAGAGATTCTTGTGGACACTCAGAATATCAAACAATATAAACTTTCGGATTACAAGAAACGCATTGCTGTGGTTTCCCAGAATGTGGAAATCTTTAATCGTACCGTGCTTGAGAACATTCTCTTTGCGAATCCATCAGCAACACGAGAGGATGCCATTGCCGCTGCCAGGAAAGCTCATGCCCATGACTTTATTACATCTTTCCAGAATGGTTATGACACGCTGGTGGGAGAGAAAGGGGTGCGTCTTTCCGGCGGACAGAAACAGCGCATCAGCATCGCTCGGGCGTTGCTCAAAAATCCAGATATCTTCATCTTTGATGAAGCCACTTCATCGTTGGACAGCGAGTCAGAACAATACATCCAGAGATCTATATTTACCATTGCCGGCAAGAAAACGACCATTATCATCGCCCACCGCTTATCTACCATCAAAAAAGCAGACCGCATTCTTGTCATGGACGCCGGGAGAATTGTAGAAGAAGGAACGTATGAGGAACTTCTCGTGCAGAAAGGACATTTTGCTAAGATGGTGCATCTGCAGGATATCGCTGAGCTGAGGGAATGAAGTCATGAAAATGCGGAAAAGCGCCTCACCCCGCGCTAAAGCACGGGGCTTGAAAAGAGGCGCTTTCTAAACCCCGCATTTTCAGGACACCAAAAGCCAGAAAGCCATTCATCCTCATATTGAAATACGAAGCTTTCTGGCTTTTTAGTGTAAAAGGAATAAAGTATTTAAACAAACCAATTTTAGATAGTATTCTTTAGTAGTATCAAATATATTTCCCATGACGCACGACACACGCACAGACATACGAGGGATGACCCTCCTGCGTATTATCAAATCAACTCATATTACCAACCAGCATCTGGAAGAAGTACATCATCGAGTATATGGCAATGGTTCTCATCTTTCCCAACACATTCTTGAACCTCCACAAGGATATTATCTTACTGCTGTTGATGTCGTGTACAACAATGGAACATCGGGAATAGAACATCTCATCTTCAGCGCCGATGAATTAATGCCATTTCTCAGCGAACATCTTAGAGTAAAGAAGGAAGAGACGTATTCTCAGAAAGAGGGAAGAACAATCATTGCCACAGAGCATACTTTAGTTCGTGATGAAGATGGCCAATCGTATTCGCAAAAGGTCAAACATGAAATTAGAAATGAGAACACTGGAAACTGGTAGTCGTAACTTCACAGTACAGGGGGCGCTAGAACCTTGGACTCCCATGTGGTATCGAAAGCGGTATTAGACCCAAGAAAGAAATAAAGAATCCCAATCACAGCAGAGCTGTGGAGTACAAGAAATGAAACAGCGATTTCATTTCTGTACATGAAAGATATAATCTTTCAGTACTGGAAGCACGGGCTTCCGTGTACAGAAAGCCGATGCTTTCTTGTATTAACCCAGACGGGAATAAAAGTATATAGAACTCCTTACCCCACCAGATAAATCCCTTCCAGCGCTTTCTCAATAATACTTTTACAATTCCCAATCTTATTCACCAGCCGGGTATCCTGCGCTGCTTTTTTGATCTGTCCCATGCGGTCCATGAGCTGGCTAAAAAAGCGGATTAAATCTCCCTCTAATAAATTCGTCAGTTCCATCACTTCAAAAAACGTCTTTCCGTTATAGACGGGATAAATCAATGTGGTCATCACATCAAGACTGAGAAATTTCTTCTCATGGCTTAAATAATCATTCTTATACAATACTGTTTTCAATTTCTGCAACGGTTCTGTCTTAAACTGCTGCTTGAAAGTATTCATTTCCCGCGGCTCATAGACAATACTTGCTAACACTAATAAAACTTGATATTCATCCAATTGATCTACAACATTTGTGGCAAAAATCTCCCCCATCGTTATTTCATCTGCATATACTCGGGAAGAAAACACTCCTTTTGCCGTCAATTTTCCTTCCTCTATATACCCATACTGCTGTAATTTCTTTACAATGTTAGAATATCGCGCTAATAATACTTTTGAAGGTACATTTTCATATTCCTCACCAAATTTCTGATAGGAAAAGAAACTCAATCGTAAAATCCGTTCAATCTCCTCCGGCGTTTTCCGGTCAATGAGATTTAATACTGTGTTAATAGACAATTTAAACTGGGAACGGATCGGTTCAACATCTTTCGCCGTAAGCTTTTTAACTTCCTGATAATTGAAATTTGGGCGAAAAATCATACTTATTACATAGCCGATAGTATCAATGCCTCGTCGTCCTGCCCGCCCGGCAATCTGAAAATATTCTTTCGTATTCAAAGGACGGAAATTAAACCCATCATATTTGCGCAGGCTGTTAAAACAAACCGTCTTTGCGGGCATATTAATGCCAACAGCAAAAGTTTCCGTGGCATATAACACTTTGATCAGTCCTTCTCCAAACATAGTTTCAATAGCCCCTTTCACAATGGGCAATAACCCGGCATGATGAAAAGCAATACCCTGCGGCAATGTTTCTTTCAGAATACGGGTAGATGCTAATTTATGAATATCCTGCGGGGCATTGCGAATCTCTTGGAGAAACTGCTCCAATACTCTCGGTTCCCGCTGATATAACCGTGCTCTCGCTAATTCCCGCGCTTTTTCCTGACAGTCCCGACGGGAGAAACTAAAGAAAAAGCAAGGCAGCTTATCTCTTCCCAACTCTTTCAGCAATTCCACATGATTGGGTTCTGGAGTGGACTCTCGTTTCTGCTTCCCTTTCATCCGGAAAACCTGCCGGTACTGGGGAATTTCTTTTGCTTCTTTGATCTTTTCCAAAGAAGTAATACCCAGTTCGTAATCATAAAATAAATGCTGCAAAGGGACGTTCCGTCTTGTGGAAACTACGGTCTTGACGGGATGTTTCTTAATGGCCTGAATCCAGCGGCTGAATTCATCGGCATTGGGGATGGTAGCAGATAAGCATAAAAAGCGTACAGTAGAGGGACTATAGATGACAGACTCTTCCCAGACATACCCTCGTTCTATATCATTGATATAATGGATTTCATCAAAAATCACGTACGCTACATCTTTAATCTCTTCATCATTGCTGATGACCATGTTGCGATAAATTTCTGTGGTCATCACGATAATCTTTGCCCGGGGATTAATCACCACATCTCCCGTCATCAATCCTACTTTGTCTTCTCCATATTCTTTGGCAAAATCTTTGTACTTCTGGTTTGATAGCGCTTTGATGGGCGCGGTATACATAATACGCCTCTGGTCATCTTTATGCTTTTCAATGATGAAATCGGCGATGAGAGTTTTTCCTGAGCCCGTAGGAGCTGAAACAACCACGGAATTATTGCTTTCAATAGCTTCGATAGCTTCTTCCTGAAATGGGTCTAACGTATAATTTTTAAATTTCATGTTGTTAAAGTCTTTTTACTTTTTTTGTAATTTATGATTATTTGCTGGGGAGTAATAGGTCTTATTTCATTACTGTGATCAAAATCAGCATCAAAAGAGACTAACGCCTCACATTTATTCAGTACATAAGTACTTAATAAATGTTTTGCAGTCAAAATGAGGCTGGCGGACCACCGGTCAATATGCAGAGAGGCAAAGCCTCTAGCATACCAAAAGCTTCGCCTTTCAGTGGACCGGCGGAATTCTCAGATTAAAACATACTTTGCACACTTACTCTTTCCTCAGCAGGCAATAAAGAAAGACATCTTTTTCCTAAATAAAACGAATGATCAAAACTAAATCCCCAGATAGTAGGTTTCTCTGATTGCAGAAGAATATCAATCACCCGCGCATCATCAGTATACAATTTATCGTCAAAATACTCCGCAAGAAAAGTTCCTAGTGATTTTACTTCCGTGGGATTAATAAAACTAATCTGAGACGGATGGGTAAATGCGCAGTGTGAACCAGTATATACAATGACTTTTGCCTTAGGGTCTCGATCAAAAATCAGCGCTTTGAGAAGCTGGAATTCTGCTTCTTCCCGCTCCGTTGAAATACTTTTCTCTGGCTCATAAAAAAAGACCAGACGCATCCCCAGTGCTTGTGCTTTTTCTATCACTGGACCAAATTGAGTCCAATGCGGACCAAATATTTTCCTTGCCTCCTGTTCCAGTTGTGGTGTCCCCACATACTGATTCAATGACACGGGACCTTCGATAGCGACATACTTCCAACCGGCGCTTTTGAAATAAGGTAAAGCCTGAGCAACTGCTATCCCATCGTGATGGTCGCCTCCTTTAAAAGAATCATAACTTATACCAAAAAGAATCACCCGTGCTTGTTCTGAATCATTGAGAAGACCAGCGCTATGATTCTCATCCCACCGTGTGTCAAAATCACATTCTTTCACCGCTTTTTCAAGGTCGCTCTCCTGCTGTTCTGGTTCAAGAGGCACAAGAGAAGCAGCGTGAGTAGTGGGTTTTGGTTTTTGAAAGAACTCATCAGCCAAAAGACTCACACCGTAAGATAGAGAACTACTCGCTAACAGAAGCGTTGCCATACGCCACCAATGACGGGAGAAAAAAGAATTATCTGTAGTCATCTTTATTAGTTTTTATTCACTCCACCACTGCTTTAATCCTTCTCACCCCGGCAGCGACACTTTCTTCTTTCAGAATCTTAAAATGGCCAATATCTCCAGTATGGGTTACATGCGGGCCGCCACAGAATTCTTTGGAATAATCTCCCACAAAATACACCGATACTTTGTCAGGATATTTTTGGCCAAACTCCATCTCCGCCCCAATCTTTAATGCCTGTTCTTGGGTCATTTCTTTCCGTACCACTGGCAGGTCTTTCTTAATAACTCGATTCACTTCCTCTTCCACTTTCTTGATCTCTTCAGCCGTCAACTTCCGGTCAAAACTGAAATCAAAACGTAATCGTTCCAGTGTAATGTTGCTTCCCCGCTGGTGGATGTCTTTGGAGATCACTTTTCGCAGTGCTTCATTCAATAAATGCGTGGCGGTGTGCATGCGTATGACAATCTCTGACGTATCTGCTAAGCCGCCTTTAAACTTTGCCTCCGCACCTACGCGGGAAAGGGCTTTGTGCTTTTCATACTCTGCATAAAAAGTCTCCACATCCACCGTTACGTTCTTCTCCTGTGCTAATTCTTCCGTCATTTCTAAAGGAAAGCCATAACTCTGGAACAATAAGAACGCATCCTTTCCGCTGAGATTACCTCGTGCTGCCATCTTTTCAAATTCTTTCAGACCGTTATCAAGTGTCTTGCCAAATTTCTGTTCTTCCTGGTATAATTCTTCAATAATCTTTACTTTATTGTGTTCTAACTCCGGATAGAGTCCTCCATATAATGTGATGACAATCTTAGCAAGTTCTCCTAAGAAAGCACCAGAAATTCCGATCATTTTTCCATAACGGATCGCTCTCCTGATTAATCTCCTTAGGATATATCCGCGATCAACATTAGAAGGCAAGACGGCATTTTCATCTCCTAAGATAAAAACCGTAGCTCGGATATGATCAGCGATAATTCTCATAGCCCGTTGCTCTTTCTCATATTTTATTCCCCCACTCAATTCCTCAATAGCTTGAATAATCGGCAAAAACAAATCTGTTTCATAGGCACTCTTCTTCTCATTTAATACCGCTAATGTCCGTTCTAGTCCCATCCCCGTATCGACATTTTTTTGTTTTAAGGGAACAACGGAACCATCTTCTCTCTTCTGATAAGCCATAAACACGTCATTCCAGATTTCTACCCAGCGCTGGTCACAAGGATCAAATCGTTCCGGTGCTTTTCCTTCTCCCGTCCAGTAAAACATTTCCGTTGACGGCCGCATGGTCCGGTCTCACCGGCAATCCAGAAATTATCCTTGCCGACAAAAGCAATGCGCTTTTCCGGAACTCCTAAACCTCGCCAGAGAGCATACGATTCTTCATCCCGGGACACTGCTTTATCTCCTTCAAACACCGTTACCGCCAGCATGGACAAAGGAATGTGCAGCCACTGCTTTCCCGTCAAAAATTCAAAACTCCAGCTGATGGCTTCTTGTTTAAAATAATCGCCTAACGACCAATTCCCCAGCATCTGGAAGAACGTATTATGGGTATTGTCTCCAATATTCTCAAAATCAACGGTGCGTAAACACTTCTGCACATTCACTAATCGTGTCCCCTGCGGATGTTTTGCCCCTTGGAGGTATGGCACTAACGGCTGCATTCCAGCGGTATTAAACAGAACCGTGGCATCATTCACCGGAACAAGTGAGGCAGAAGGGATGACCGCATGCCTTTTGCTCTTAAAAAACTGAAAATACTTCTCCTGAAGTTCTTGGGCATTCATCTTGCAGAAAAAAGCCGTTACATTTATATAATTTTAGGTCTGTGGACAAATCTCCATGAAAACAAGGAATCTCAAATGACAGCATGACTTATACAAATAGGCTAGTAGAAGTACTCATTCTTCATTCTTTTTGTCATCTAAAGAGAGGTCCTGATACCATTTACTGTAATGTTATATATATTATGCCTGCCACAGAAAGACGTGACGGAATTATGAAAGGTTTTATCCCCACCGAAAAAAGGGGACTACGGCAAACCTTTTCCCGAACATTGACTGATTCTCATACTCCTATAAAGTACATCCCGGTGACTTCAGATCCTCTGTTGGGAGAGTTACGGGTAGGGGAAGATACATATAAAGTATCAGCGGAATCTAGTGGAAGTGCAGGAATAGTCTTTGAAAGAAAAATATTTCATCGGAATGGAGCAGAATTAACAGATTATATCAATCAGGTGGCCCAGTATTTACCATTCTAACCATTATAAACAACATGATAACTGAACTAAAGAAATGGGGAGTGGCATTAGGATATATTACCTCATTAGCAGCATCTCCCTACAGCCATGCTTCTTCAGAAAGAGAACACAGAGAAACAGAAAAACCATTTGCCGTTACCCTTGCAGAAACTGCTATGCACTGCGGAAAACGACACGCCAGCAGAGTAACCGATGACCAGGGCTGCTACAACGCCATGGCATACACTCTTCGCTTCCCCACCAGACCGGGATTAAAGATTGTGTTCTTTGATGGAAGTCCTTCCCACAGCGCCAACGGAAAAATAGATCCTGACGATACCCTTCTTCGTGATTATAGCCCATTTGCTTTCTGCACTATCAAAGAATGTGCTGAAGATATCAGCGAGGGAGAACAACACATATTAGAAAGGCTTCTGAGAACATTACCCCAGCCTTGCCTTTTACCGAAATGACTGCTCGCAACCGCAGGTTTTTCTGGCATTAAGATTGCTGATCCGGAATCCCGCTCCTGTTAAACTATAGTAAGTGACCTAAATATTTATACAAAAGTCACTTACTATATTCGAAAGACATAACTATTTTGTATAATTATTTATGTCCTTCGCTATATCACTATAATCAATACGTGCTCCCCGTAATTTCTCCATCCCTGCAACATCCACAAAGAACTTTACGCCGGAAATATCAATGACAGTATCCTTTTCCCCTGGCTTCTCCTGTCATGAAAATGCGGGAAAGCGCCTCACCCCGCGCTAAAGCACGGGGCTTGAAAAGAGGCGCTTTCTAAACCCCGCATTTTCAGGACACCAAAAGCCAGAAAGCCATTCATCCTCGTATTGAAATACGAAGCTTTCTGGCTTTTTAGTGTAATGAGAATTCATATGAATATCCCGCACATCGCCAATAGTCATGTCTTTCGTAATCTTCTGTAAAGTTATAGCGTTCATAGTAATTTTTCACTATCTATTCTTTATAAAATTAATGCACTTATAAAACTTCTTAGGGTTATTACTAATTAGTACTATTAGATACACCACAATGTATTTATACATACAGTACATTCTGCTAGAAATGCCTTTTCATCTGCCGGAATTTGAAACCGTTCTGGAATATGCCGTCTATGCCTTTCCTGAACAGCACCCACCACCAAGTATAGGACATGAACCGGCACGTACTATTATAACATTTTCCCGTTTTCATCTTCCCTCACAACATGAGGTTCTGGAATACCTGCAGAGAAAAGCAGATGAAGTAACCTCTGCTCTTCAGCATAGCAAAGAGACTGGTGAAACAGCCAGATTTCAGGGAGGCATAGAATGGCTCTTGGTGAAAATTCCTACAGACGTGCGCCAGAAACTCGCCTCAGGAGGACGCTCGGAAGAGCTGGAAAAATATCTCCCTGAAAGTATTACTCCTGTTCCTCAACCCTATCTTCTCCTGCAAGGAGGAACAATACCAACACGGGTCATCAACATGGGTCAATCCGCTCAACGGGAGAAAGAATGGTATAACATGATGATGAGAGTACAGTGGAATGTTGAACTTCCACTCTCTTTTTCTGAGAGTTTAGCATATGGGGTGGAGTATGAGGTCTTGTACCAACATCCAGAACAGGGATTAGCACAGTGTTCTCAACAGATTCTTACTGCCCTCTACAAATCAAAACCATCAGCAGAAGGTCTTAAAAAGATAACATTGATTCCAAACTACAAATTGCCAGAAATCGCCGAATCAGCCATTACGGCATTTCTTGAAGAGAAAGATAAACAAAAAATATTTTCTGGAACTACATCAAGACCTTCAGAACGATCTCTTCATGCGGGCGGAGCAAAGAATTAACCATGACCATCACGCTGCATAACTTCTATCTGTTGACGGAAGATTTTGCCTACGGCCGGCCACATCCCAGACCATTGCCAGATATAGATATCCCCACTGTCCAAGTCGTTACTCTTGCTCAGTATAGGGAAGTAACGGAGAAAGAAGTGCTCCAGTATCTCCGTACGAGAGCGCAGGTGATTTCTCAAGTGATTGCCACAGGAAAATTTCCTACTTTTCCCAGAGGCCAGAATCTGGAAGCAACTCTGTCTCATCTTCCTCCACAGACCAGACGCGCTATTGCCCAAGGGGACCAAAACCTCTTGGAACGACTAGCTTCTGGCGCTAAATCGCATGTGGCGTCATCACATTTTCCTCAATCATACATTCATATCAAATCAGGACGGATGACAAAAACAAAAGCGCAACGTGCTTCTCAACAAGAGGAAAATGCTTCCTGGTATGAACGACACATGAATCAGGAGTGGAATGTTCGCTTTCCTTATGGAACAGCAGGAATTTCTACAACGCTATCTCCTCATCTAACCTCGTCCAAACAAACACACTTCCAGCCGCAAGTTGATGAAATTATTGCCTCTCTGAGAAAACAAAAAGTACCTTACCAAGAATTACTGAAACTACCTGATAAAACACAACAGGTTCTCATAGATGCTGCCCATATTACTCTCCTCTCTCTGGCGCAGGAAGGAATCGACCATCGTACTGCCGTTCAGGAGCTTCTTGGAAGAACCCTTACTTGGGGAAGGTACACCGTTGAAGAAAACTAAAATTCACCTAAACTCTTTTGTTTCTTTTCCTCCTGTACTACAGAAGCAATCACCTGAAAGTCCTGTTTCATCTGTTGTAAGAGTTCTGGATTTCGCCCATTATACAATAAATTAGCGGGATGGATGACGGGAACCACTTTCATTTCTTGTGAATTGATTAAAAGAGGAAATACTTTGCCTCGTAATGTAGTTATTCCTTTCTTTCCTAATATTCGCTCTGTGGCAAAGTTTCCGATAGTGACAATCACTTTTGGCTTCATTATCTGAATCAACGTATCTAATCGATTCCGGCAATTTTCCACTTCTTCTTTAGCAGGATTTCGATTATTTTCCGGCCGGCAGAGGATAGTGTTGGTGATAAAGACATCATCTCTCGTTAAGCCTATAGAAGCAAGCAATTCCTGTAATACTTTCCCTGACGCTCCGCAGAAAGGAATGCCATTTTTTGCTTCGTTTAACCCAGGCGCCTCCCCAATCAGTAATACTTCGGCATTTGGATTACCTTCTCCAAAAACAACCTGTATCCTACTTTTAAGCAACTCAGAACAACGAGTACAGGATTTGTATTCCTCTCTTAATTCCGATAAACTCTTTGTTTCCATTCTTCCGACCCTCTTATTGCTGGCTTTCTAACATCAGTTTTTTCTAACCACCTATAAATTGTTGAAGAGTGAACATTTAATTCTTTTGCTATCTGGATACCATCCAGTCCTTTCTTAAACATTAACTCATTCAAAATGTCTTTCATTTCTTTTCCAGATTCTAACTCTTTTTCTCTAAAAGCTTTTGATTTTAGGGAATATTCAAGATAAATTTTTCTGGCAGTTATTTGTTTTTGGAACTTTCGATCCAAGTATAAATCCCCCTCTTTTAAATCATCATATAAATATTTTATCAGATTAAATGCATTTTTAGAGTAATAATCCAGTTGAAAATATTTAGAATTTATACCTCTAGCTGATTTTTTTTTTCTTTCTCTGAGGTGATGTGAGGATAAAGAGACCTGTTGATCTAATTTAGAAACTAATTTTTCCATAAATACTACGCTGGCGCCTGAAAAACCAACACTAATTTCATTAACACCGTTATCTCTAGATCTTACAGTTATCCATCCATCACCATCTAGAAAACCACGCACAAAATCTCTTAAAAATTGGTCAGGTACATTTGGGAACTCCAATACTTTACTTTTATTAGGTATAATACCTAATTTTTTAATGTCATCGAGTATTATTTTGTTAGAAATTCTCAGTCGATAGGAATTTTGTCTCTTTTCAATAGGATAATTGGAATGAAGTGCAATGTTGATTTGCTTTAATAATTGTAGATTAGAATCAGATTTATCACTCAAATCCCACGCCAAAGTTGCTTCATGAACATTCCCATCAGCACAAGTAAAGCCAAGTACATATGCCCTCTTAGAGTCCCAATTCTTAAAGAAGTTACTGTTTACGTTATAAGTATAATAATTCCAATTAATTTTTACCATTTCAAATCACACCTATTAATTTTACGAAACTTTGTAAATCTTTTATGTTTCTACGAAAATGATAATTTGAAAGTTGATGTTTGTTATAAGATTTGAAATGTAATTTTGGAAGATTATCGTAATCTGTAACGGTTATATTGAGATAATTACCGGAACCGAAGACAACTTGAGATCTGGATTTACATAACGCTGGACAGCGTTGGCAGGCAGAATATTCTTCTTTAAGTTTTTCAAGAGACATAAAAAGTAAAAAAACGAAGTACTATATCTTTTTTACGATACCTTTATCCGCATCCACTTCCACTGTATCTCCATCTTTGAGCACTTTCGTGGCATTTTTCGTGCCAATCACACAAGGCTTCTTCAACTCGCGGGCAGTAATTGCGGCATGACTTAAAATTCCACCCGCATCCGTGACAATTGCTGCTGCTTTTTTCATTACCGGTAAAAATTCTGGGCGAGTCATCCCTGTAACAAGAATGTCTCCTTCCCTGAACGTTGTTGATTTAGCAGGATCAAGTACAATTCTCACCACTCCTGTTGCTTTTCCCGGATACGCCGTACTTCCTTTGATGATATCATGAGCTGTTGGCTGAGTTACTATTTCTTCAATCTTCTGTGCTTCTATTCCTGTAACCAATTGTCTCTTTCCCTGGTAAAAGAGGAGTGCCGTAAGCTGATATCGTTCTTTCAGAATATTCTCTGCGGGGAGAACTCCTCTTGTAATATACTCTTCCATCTCGTCCTCAGTCATACAAAGGATATGTTCAGGAAGGTATCCAGTTAATTTCGCCATTCTTTTTGACATTGAGACCATAAATTCTTCTGTTCTCTTAAAGACCGGTTCAGCATACACCCGTGCTTCCTGCAGATCAGGTAAATATTTCTCCAATAAATTCTCATCAAGATAATCTACAATGTATTTAACCATAAAATGTGGGAGATAATAAGTATCAATATGTTTCAAGTAGTTCTGATAAATATGTACTGTCGTCTCTTGATGTTCATATTTATCTAAAAATGCTAAGATTTTATCTGCTTCTTTCTTAAAGTGCTGACAGAGTTCTTTAATTTTTTCCGGATTGGTGGAATAAACAGAAGCAATGCGCTTTCCCGCATCATCTTTTTGAAGAGTATCAAAATATGCCGTGGTGATTCCCTGTCGGACGATTAATACTGCTTTCTTCATAAATGCTTTTCTTTTGATTTTAAGAATGTAGGTATAATCTTTTCCAAAATGAGAATCGCTATGCAAACTCCATCCTCCGGACCATACGGCATACCAAGAACTGTGATGAGGGTCAAATAACATATTCATTGGCAGTAGAACTAATCTTTCTTTATTAATTTTACTTTTGAATAAATCATAAGATGCTTTTTAACACAAAGAAAAAAACTCCTACCTCTTCACAAACTCCGTATACTTGCACTTTCCGCACACTACACGGTCTTTATGTATAGCCATAAACATTCCCGGCCCGCATTTTGGGCAGAACCGATTCTTGCGCTGTGCTTTCTCTCCACCAAGAGTATACAATGCAGACAGTTTCCTTCCGGCTTTTTTAGTTTTTTTCCCTTTGCTTTTATCTGCTACTTTCGCCCCGCCGCTTTTCACTGCCATGGTTATGCTGTAGCCTCCACTTTCTTTTCTCCGCTGAGTTTCTTGCGTAAATGCTTGGTCATGACCTCTGTTTTTGTCTTTGCATCCATAGTAGCATACACTACGGCATGGAATACTGCTTGCTGAAGACTAAACTTGGTATAGATATGCTTCATCACCACTAACGCCGGATCGCTCTGTAATTGTTTCCCTATCTCCACAGCAAAATCAGTATTACGGGGTGTTGCGCCTTCGAACTTCACTATTCCCCGTACTTCCCAGCGCTTCAACAAAGGATTTTCCGTTTTTTCCTGAATTGTGATATCCATACTTATCTCACCTTAATGGCATATTCTCCTTTCACTTTAATCCCTATCTTCTCTGCAATGGCAGATTGAGCGACATCGTTTACATACAAGCGCCCCTGCCAACTGGTGCTAAATGAATCAGAATGACACACCGGACATTTATCTCCTTCTACAAACAACTTACACC
>CAYIBV010000021.1:0-13729 GCA_964361725.1 uncultured Methanosarcinales archaeon
TCCTGTAATGTTCAGGATGATATTCTCAGGCACATGGTTGTCGTAGTCATCTGCGTTTACTGTGTTTCCAACAACAGTCAAAAATGATTCAAATGCAGCAGTCGCGTTCCCTATACCAGGTCCTGTGACGTTACCAAGGAACTCCCACTGTGATCCAAACGAATCCACAAATATTTGGTTTCCTGCTTCTCCAAATGTTCCGTCACCATCCATATCCACGCGGATTTGGAAGTCATCAGTGGCATCGTCGGTAACTGATTGAACTCCAAACGAGTACCCGCCGAGCTTAATCGTTGCCGTCGCGTTAGAGGTTGACACAGAGTATTCCAACGTTTCACTGCTTCCTAAGTTTTTGAACTTAATCTTAGGACTGGTCTTGGTGGAACGATCTGCGCCTTTATACTGCAACAGATACGACTTTGCTGAACCATCTGATGCTGTACCACCAGTTACAATGAAGTAATCATCTTTGTAGACATCTTCACTGGAACCAGCAGCTTGCCCAGTCCAAGGTCGTATACCAATCTCAGAAGTAATGAGTCTCTTATCATTTCCTCTGGCATTAGTCTGCGTATCCTCGCCGAGGCTAACGTTATACTGTGCTTCAGCATAAGCTACGGGTAGCTCAACCGCTTTTCCATCACCGTCAAACAGCTTTAACTTGTACCTTCGTGTAGACGACGTCTGCAGACCAATATCGTGGCTTTCTTTTTCCTCAATGCCTTTGTATTCCATGTCCCAGTTGTTCCCAAAGAGCACTTCTTTTTCTTCCCCAGCAGCAACAATGACATCACTTAACTTCTGGTTAGCTCCCAGATAGTAATCATCTTCTGCCGTCATGTTCAATTCAATTGTGCTCACGGTAAACGTGGTGTTATCATCCGTACCTACGATGAATACGTTCGTACCATCAATATCTTCGCTGCCGATGCGTAAGGCATGACTGCTGTTCAAGTCTATGATATTGTCATCTCTCAGCTCCAATTTCTGTGCTCCTAAGAAGAAGCTTGCCGAGTGGATACCGCCCGCATAGGACTGATACAACACGTCACTGACACCAATTTCGGTCTTATCACTCAAGACAAAGGTATCGCCGTCTTTAAGTTTGTTGGTCGCTTCGCCGTTTACGGTAAACTTGGCACTGGTGTCATCAACATAGGTCAAGGCCACCGTGTAGGTTTTATCTCCGATTTTATAATCACCGGACTCGCCTTCTAACAACGTACCAGCCGAAGCCCCCGCCATCAACATTAACTTAAGGCTGTTTTGACCGCCTAGCACTCCCGTATTCGGTCGTCGTGCTTGCACCACACCATAGGGTTTTCCCATAATAGTGATTTTTGTGTCTTCAAAGTCATCCAAGTACGTTCCTGTACTATCAGCCGTTCCGGCACTATCCGTCACGTCTGACTGTGCCGTGGAGGTAAACTCCAACTTGTACCGGGCAATCTGACCAGCGTTTCGGATGTAGAAGAAATCAGCCGTTATACTGCCATCATCTTCCGTATACTTTATGATTTCACTACAAAACCTACAACTCGATCCTCCTGTAGAAGACGTATCAAAGAACAAAAACTGCTGGAATTCATACGACTGGGCATTGGTTACCCATGCTCCATCAGCTAATGCTGCCAATTCTTCATCACCAATAAATGTGGTAATATCCCGAATCGTTTCCCCGTCTTGGTTAGAACTTGTTGTGGCATTGTTATTCGCCAGTTCATACTTCTTAGAACTTGTTCCTACAAGCCAGGCATCGCCTTCAACTTTCGTGGTCGTTGTTGCTGCCACTGCTGGCGCGGCCACTTTCATATTCGCGGCAATATCAGTTGCTGCTAAGTTGTCAACGGGCTTTGCATTTTCCCCGACAACGATCCAGCCGTTAAATGTCGTCCCGTCCACAAACATGCCGGGATAATTACTTAAATCGGCCGCTGCCAACGCTCCCATTGCTGTCGCACCAAGCATTGTTGCTCCTGCGCCCACAGCAAATAAGCGCTTCACCATTCTTTTTATTTTCATTTAAAACACACCTCCGTGTTTTGAATATATCTCTTTTTTGGCGTTAACCGCCCGTTTTCCTCATCTCTTCTCACTCTCTATAAAAATTCCGAAAGAAGCATCACACACACGATACCCCTTTTCGATTTTATAGACAGCTACCTGAACTGAGTACCTCAAATTACCTACAGTCCTTTTATAAGCCTTTCGCAAAAACAGAAAGTTGAACAGTATCCCCAATCCATTCAAGCCTTAATTCATTAAGATTTTTGACTTTCACGGCTTCATCATCTCTAAATGACAAATCTGAACTTATAGAACAAAGTTCCATATTTGAGTATAACTGAGTATATCACCACCTTTTCCTCGCCTAAAAGAATATAAACCTTCCCTCTGTGACAGCATCATGAACCTCTCTTCCCTCCCTCTCCCTGACTTTTTTAAGACGTATTATCCCTATCCCCACTTTACCCCCATACAAGAGAAAGCTCTCACCGCCGGTCTTCTGCAGGGAACATCTCTTCTGGTGTGCGCTCCTACAGCCTCGGGAAAAACACTGGTCGCCACTATGGCTATCGTACAAGCCCTTTCCCAAGGGAAAAAAGCTCTCTATGTTGTTCCTCTTAAAGCCCTTGCCCATGAAAAATTCAAAGAATACCAGCGACTCTTCCAGGAGACTTCCTACACCATAGGTTTAGCGACAGGAGATTTGGATTCAGATTCTCATTATCTTACCAAATACAACGTCCTCATCCTTACCTCAGAAAAGCTCGATTCCCTTCTTCGGCATTCCATCCCCTGGCTGGGAGAGGTCAGCACGATTGTCATTGACGAGATTCATCTCCTCAATGACCCCAAGCGAGGTCCTACGCTGGAAATTATCATTACCCTTCTCAAAACCACTCTCAACCCCCAGTTCATCGGGTTAAGCGCCACCATCGGTAATCCCAAAGAACTCGCCGCTTGGCTGAGTGCTACATTGGTTCAGGATTCATGGCGGCCTGTAGAATTAAAACACGGCATTCATTGTGAAGGAAAGACGGAATTTTATTGACTTTACTCGTTGATATTTATATATTGATTTCTCGAAGTGGGTACATACAAGAAAAAAGAAAACTATCTTTTTTCTGTACAGAAATGAAATCTTTGTTTCATTTCTTGTACCCCACAGCTGTTTCCGCAGGAAACTCACCAACCTCATTGATATTCGGAGCGTTCCTGCGGAACAGAACGCAGTGACTAGACTGCTGTGATTGGGATTTTTTATTTTACTCAGCAGGAGAAGAAATGATAACGAAAACCGCACTAATCCCCAGACTAAAGTTGGGGGTACATGAAAATCGAAGATTTTCAGTACCGAAGGGAAAACTATCCCTTCGTGTATTTAATCGTGCGGTTTTCGGGATTGAAAATAGTCGGACTAAAGTCCGAGGTATTATACCCCAACTATTTTCAATAAAAATGCATGAAACCGTCTCACCTCACCATATATGGTGATGTTTCAAAAGAGACGGTTCAAGAAATAATATAAAAGTGCGAAATATTCGAATGATGGTTCACACTTTGAGTAACGAAAACTTGCCTGCTCATGCCTATCCACGGACTTTGTCCGTGGCTTTACGGCTCTCGTAATCTATTGGCAAGTTTTTGGAACAGAAAATGCGAGCTATAATTATTAATTCTCCGCACTTTGTGCGGAGCCATCTCGCATTCTTTAGTATATATAACATATGATTTCCGAAAGCTTTAAAAAGAACCGACCATCGGGGAGCACTATGCTTGATGAAGTTGTTCAACGGGATATAGCAACAAACGAAGAATACCGCCGTGCGGAGGAATTCCTCAGTGGAAACCATCTGCGGTACAAAAGCAGTGATCGATATGCAAAAGAATTAGCAGCGGGGCTCCGGAAAACCGTTTTAGCTGAATATGACCTAACGTTGGAGGATGTCAAGCAAGGAGCAATAGACGCTGCGGAACAGAACGCTCGTTATTTACTCGGCTCATCCCCGGCAGTGAAAGTTCTGGGCGTCGACCGAGTGCTGGATTTACAAGAAGTCGTGGAATATGCCTGTGCACTGCAGGAGCCCAATACATTTATTCTGAAATTAGGTCAAGAATATGTAGTTTCTGCATTAAAAACACTCTACAAGCGAGTCCTACGAGCGAGTCAATTGGTCACGGGAATAGCAAAGAAGAAACCAACACCACGAGCAGATTTTATTGAAGAAGACTGGTTTACCAAAAGAAGCGATTCAGATAATCTCACCAGTTTAGATTAAACTTTTAGAATACTCAGCATTGTTTTGAAAAGTAAAAATCCCCACAGCAAGCTGTGGGGCATTCGAGGGATTTTTACTCTTGAAAAGGGGTCGCAGCAAGCTGTGGGGTATTAAACCCATTTTCATTGAATAAAGTAAAAAGGACTCTATTTTGCCCGAACGATCAAAACACATTTAATCTTCTGAACAAGAAATCCCGTAGTTTACTACGTGAAATGAATGACTAAGAAATTACAACTTACTTATTCTTCTCCAAAAACATCTTCATCCTCCCCATCCTCTCCCGCAATTCCTCTGCCCGGGGATAGCCATACTCTATCGCTCGTTCATAACACTGAATAGCCGCAGGGATCTGCACTTGTTTCTCCTGCACCACTCCTAAATTATAATACGCTCTGGCATGACGGGGATGAAGTTGTAACGCCTTTTTCAAGTACGCTATCGCCCGAGACAAGTTTCCCTGTCGTTCCATGACTGCCCCCTGATTAACGTACGCTTCCACCATCACTGGATTATGCTGCATGGCAAAAGTAAAATATTCTCCTGCTTTCTCTAAATCATTCTGGACAAACGAACAATACCCCAAGGCAAAGTAGGCATCCGCGGAACGAGCATCACGTGCCAGGACAGCCTGCAAGGTCTTAACAGCAACATCAACTTTACCCTGCTTCTGCTGTACAATCCCTAAATTCAACAACGGCGTCAGGAACGTAGAGTCCAGTTTCAACGACTGCGAGAACGCTTCCTCTGCCAAATCATACTTCCCCTGCTCTTTATATAATACTCCCAATTCATAGTACGCTCTCGCACTTGATGGTTCCTCCAGCACTTTCTGCTCCACCATCTTAAGATACGCTTCTTTCTTCTCGCCCCGCCGCTCAAATCCATAATGGTGAACGTGAACGGGCAAAGACGCAAGCATACCATGACTACGAAGAGTTTCCTCAAAGACAACTTCATGTACTCTTCCCCGGAACGTCACATTCTCCCGCCGCTGCCACAGACGAATTTTGAGAGAAGGAAACCACCCAGCATAGTTTCGTGCCAGGGGATCATTTCCTGCAGGTTGCCATCCCTGAATGGTAGAATCAGAACAATAATTTCGCGTCGCTATCCAGAATCCTGCCACTTCCCAACTATTAATCGCTTGGATAATTTTTCCCTGATCTTCATGGGCAATGACTTCATCCGCATCAACAGATAAAATCCATTCACCCGTGGCCTGTTGCAACACCACGTTCCGAGCAGCGGCAAAATCATCCCTCCAGGGAACATCAAGCACTGTTGCTCCATACTGACGAGCTATTTCCCTCGTCTGGTCTGTACTTCCCGTATCTCCAACAATGATTTCTGATGCTATACCCCGAACAGACGCCAAGCATTCTCCTAAGCGCTTTTCCTCATTCTTGGCAATAAGACACACCGACAAGCGCGGCTGCTGCAGCATGTTCTTAAACAGCTCTAAAGACATTCCTCGCACTACCCACTGCCGGGCATAGGTACGTAACTCTTTACTAAATCCCCGTTCCGTCGTAACGGCGGTGCGATACCGTTTATAGACTACTTCCAACACTTCGGGAGTCACTACACCATATGGATAGGAAAAATGAGATACTTTCTTGTTGGTCTTCTCGGCAATACGCCGCTCAGCACGCTCCAGTTCCTGCAGGAGTGCCTCTCGTGACATTCCCTGCAGAGAATGATGGGAAAACGTATGTGACCCCACTTCAAATCCCTCCCTTCCTAATTCCCACAACTCTTCCCATGTTAAGAACGAAGAATACTTTTCTTCTTCAGGAATGTCTTTTCCCTCCACCCATTGCGGAACGACAAAAATGATAGCCCTAAACCCATACTGTTTTAATACAGGATAGGCATAGGTATACACCCCTTTTCGAGCATCATCAAACGTTAATACTACACATTTCTCATTGGTCTCTTTTTCCTCTTCCACTCCCTGGCGCAATTCTTCTAAAGTAATAGTCTTATATCCCTGCTCATGAAGAAACTTCATCTGCGCGGCAAATTCTTCCGGAGCGACGCACCAGGGACTATTATCATGACCAATGTCATGGTACATGAGAATAGGAATATCTTTATACTTCATACCAATACCTTGGCTAATGCCTTGTAGGTTTCTTTTCCCCGCTGTTCTTTATAATTTTTTGCTAACTGGCGAAACATATCTACTGGAACAATAAATCCTTTCGCCGCTAACTCTTTGCGCAGCCGGCAGATATATTCTACGTATTGTGTTACATTCTGCGGGTTCTCAGATTCATGACAACGCTCAAAATCAATCATCACCGGCTCTCCTTTAGAGGTAATAATAATATGTTTATGGGGGTGATGCATCTCTTCTTTTGCTGCATGGAGTTGATCTAACACAAAACACTGTTCCAGCACAGAATGGAGCACTTTTAAAATTTCAGAACATGTTTTATCTTTCATCCATTCCTCAATGATCATTCCCACCACAAACTCCATGACAATATATCGTTCTCCCGCCAGCAACAATTGAGGGCCTATTCCTTTTTGATTCACCAGCGCAAGCCACTTCGCTTCGTTTTCCAGTCGCTGCTGAGCAAGACTTCCCTTTCGTTCCACTTTAATAGCCACAGGACGGAGAGTGCGTTGGGGAATGTATTTCTTGACCATCTGCGTGATATCCATCATCCCTTGGAATACCTCCCCTCGCTGGCCATGCGCAACATACTGGATATCATGGATTCCTTTATTCTGCAATTCCCGTAACAATTCACTCTTCGTGATAAGATACACATACAATTCTTCAAACGCCAATTTCTGCCGTTCCAACTCTTTAAACTCAAAGAGATGATGAACGATAATCTCTTCTACTTTCTCTTTATGGGTCAATGAAGAGAACAATAATAACATCACACCATCGTGAAATAAATGTTCAGCCGCCCGGGAAAAGAATGTAGCAATCACCTCCCATCCTTTCTTCCCCCCATAAATAGATTTATCTTCGACATCTTTATCCTGCGGCAAGTACGGAGGATTAAAAATGATAGTATGAAACGACCCATGTACAGGTTCCCATAAATCCCCATGCAGAGCTTTCACTTTTCGCAATTTTTGTGTCGTTACCTGTTCCTGTACATAGTGTACGGCATTCTCATTGATATCAACAGCAATGATTTCTTTCACATTAGGATTCTCTACTGCTGTCAGAGCCTGAATGCCTGACCCCGTCCCCATATCAAGCACACGGCCAAAGACATAGCGGCGTACCCACTTTTGCAACAGATAAGAATCCTCCGCCGGTTGGTAAACATCCATAAATATTCTCCAAATCAGGGTATTTGATAAATATTACGATAAAAATAAATGGGCCCGCCCGGAACTTCGTGAGCCTGCGAACGAACGAAGGAACTCTCTCGAACCGGGGATCAACGCCTTGTAAAGGCGCTGTCAATTGCAGTTACTGTTGTAATAGCCGCTAGACCACGGGCCCGTAGAACGTATCATTAAAAGAGTTATTTATTAATGTTTTGGGAAAAAGAATCACTCTTTCTTCTCCGTAGATTCTTCCGTTTGCTCCGTCTCTTCTTTTTCTTTCACATCTTCTTTTGTAGGATGCTCTCTGCTTTCTTCATGCTTCTCAGAATGATCTTTATGGTCTTTATGCTCTTTTTCTTCTGGATGTCCTTTTCTCTTCATCTTCCCTTTAATGTTTTCTGTTACTTTCGCCGCTTGTTCCCCCATCGTCTTAGCATGACCTTTCAATTTGACCAAGAACCCCCCTAACGCCCCTAAGCCCGTAATGATCACTGTAATCGCCACAATATTCTCTTTTGTCCAGTCTAAAATGCTCTTCTCCTGCTGCTTTACTTCCGACAAACTTATATTAATATCCTGAAGAGAAGAACCCACTAAATCCAATGTCACTTTGGCATCTGCTAACTTGCCCAGAAGAATATTCTGCTGTGCCGCCTCCAGTTTATTCCTCACCGCTTTAATGCTGTCAAATACCTCGCTAATCAAATACCCTTCCGCTTTCTTCTGGTAATATATGCTTTCCTGCTCCTGCACCTGCCGTTTAAACCCATCTAATTGTCCCTGCAGCTCCTCTTTATTATACACCGCCTGCTTCGCCACAGTAAAATTAATAGGAAACGTTTTATCCAGAATTTTGGCTGATCCCTGCAACATCCCTTCCTGCACTACATTTACTTTAACCGTGAGAGAATCCGTCTCTCCTCCCGCCAGCCGGGAAAGGGAAGATGTCGTTAAATGCTGTAATCCCGGTGCGATAACCTTCGCCGAAATATCTTTTACTACCATCGTTCCGCTGTTAGTTACTAAAAATGTCACTTGATTTTCTCCCAACGATAATGTAGTGGGAAAATAAGACTGCAATTCCAACTTAGAATCAAACAACGTAACGGTAATAGGAATATTCCGCTGTATGGAATTTCCCGTACTATCACGAACTGTCAACGTGACATTATACTCTCCCGGCGTGTCAAACGTAAAGAAAGGATTCTGCGTCGTGCTGTCTGCCGCTCCATCGGCATTAAAATCCCAAGCATAACTTAATGGTTCCTTCCCCGTGGCAGCAGCAGTAAACTGCACATTCAACGGTGCCGTCCCAGATTGTGTACTTGCCGTAACAGACACGGTCATGGCCGTTCGTGCTGTAATAGTCATCGTGGCATTCCGTGCTTCTCCCGCTTCTGTGACCATAGAAACGGTGGCAATATATGCCCCATCCAATGTATAGGTAAATGTGGGCATTGCCTCAGTACTATCTGTTTTGCCATCGCCATTAAAATCCCAGGCATAACTGGTAATAGGTTCCTCTGTTTTCACTTCAAACGAAACAGACAATGGAACTGCTCCTTCCTCCGGAACAGCTTTGATAGAAGGATCTTCTGCGTATACCAAAGAACTAAGCATAAAGAGAACACAAATTATCATAATCCTTTGTTTCCATACACTACAATGCACCATAATATAACGATGTAAGGAACTTATTTTTAAATGTAATGCTTTTTTTCAGTATCTTCGAAGGTTTTTTAGAGAAAAAGACC
This sequence comes from uncultured Methanosarcinales archaeon, assembly GCA_964361725.1. Classification (GTDB taxonomy): domain Archaea; phylum Nanobdellota; class Nanobdellia; order Woesearchaeales; family GW2011-AR9; genus CAYIBV01. The sequence goes on from CAYIBV010000021.1 coordinate 9,341, forward strand.
ACTCTCTTATCAACATCCAAGACTTTTTACAAATTTTTCTGACAACTCCATGATCGTAAATCTCTTTTGGAGATACTGGTTATATAAAACTGTTCTCTCCTCGGTTAAGAATAAGCTTTGAAACGACCATAAGAAACCTACACCTTTAAAAACACGTACTTATTCTCTCTCTTCATGCAGGAACAAATTGTGGACTTATTGCTCAACCAAGAAGATGTTACCTGGAAGACCATTCTCTACGATCTCGTGCGCACGGAACAGATGGATCCCTGGGATATTAATATCACTCTTCTCACCAAGAAATACATTGAAGCGATTAAATCCATGCAACAGCACGACTTCCGCATTTCCGGAAAAGTCCTCCTGGCCGCAGCATTCCTCCTTAAAATAAAATCCGCGCATCTTGTTGATCATGATATTGCCCAGTTAGATAAATTACTGAACCAATCCGAAGAATTGTCAGAGGAAGAATTTCAGGAAGGAATAGAAAACGGCCGTAGTGCCCGGGACAGGCAACAGTTCACTCTTATTCCCCGCAATCCCCAGCCCAGAAACAGAAAAGTATCTATCAACGACCTTGTGAACGCCTTGCAGCATGCCATGGCCACTAAGAAACGCATCCTAGAACGTCAACGTCCGGTAAAATTTATCATCCCGGAACGGAAAATAGATATCATGGAAGCAATCAGAGATATTTATCATAAAGTGGTGTTTTATACTAACAAAGACCAGACTGAAAAATTGACATTTACCCGCCTTCTTCCCCCGCGAGCAGGAAGGCAAGAGAAAGTGTATACTTTCCTTCCTCTTCTTCATCTGCAGAACGAACAGAAAATTGAAATGGTGCAAGCCCATCCTTTTGACGAAATCTATGTAACACTGGCAAAACGAAAGAATCACACGGCAAAATGATTGCATGCCGAAAATGCCACCCTAAAAAGCGGGGTTTTAAACCCTGCGACATTTTCATGCATAAATACCTCTTGATGAGTGGGGCTCTGTAGAAAAAGTTCGGGTGGTGTAATCATTTGAGTTTTATTTAAGATTTTCTACAGAGCTGATGAGTGAGAAAGGCATATAAACTCTTATTCATCTCTTATCCAAAAAAGGTGTACGATGTTCCTCTCATATCAGAAAGACAAAAGAGTCACCCCGCCACATTTTCTTTTCCCTGCACCTTTGCGCATCATTTACCTTACTTCTCTTATTCTTCTGCTTACTGTTTCTGGTGCCATCGCTGCTGATAGCGATCGTGATGGAATCATTGATGGCGAAGATAACTGCCTTTCTAACCAAAACCCTTCTCAGGAAGATAATGATGGAACTCTTTTTGAAGATAATTTTAATGATAACAACTACAACAATTGGCGATCATCAGATGTTGCTGTTGCCAACCAGCATGACGGCCCTTCTCATTGGCAGGGATATCTCTACGCTGCAAATGCCCTAAATCCAAGGGGGTACACTCCTTCTTCTAACATTTATGGCGATACCAATTGGGAAGGCACATATTCCACACCGATTAACATTGGCTCTAACTGGACAGATTATACTTTTTCTGCTAACCTGTATGCTATGGACGATGATGGTCTTGGCCTCATCTTTCGTTACGCAGATAATAACAATTACTACCGCCTCCGCTGGAACAAGCAGAACAAACAAAACTGGCTGGGAAACAATCAAGCAGGCCACGGTCTTGTCTTAGACAAAAAAGTGAGGGGAACATGGAGCAAACTGGCTCACTATTCCCCCTCTTACAAACCACGAACGTGGTACACTGTCACCGTTAAAGTCATCGGAAATAACATTAAAGTGTACCTGAAAGGGGATCAATTTGACGGGCTCTATCTCAACATCAATGACGACAGCCTTTCCCACGGCAAAATTGGCTTTTACAGTTGGGGCAGCCAGGATGTGATTTTTGATGATGTCCTCGTTATCCAGAGTGATGGCAGGGGCAATGCCTGTGATAACTGTCTTTCTGCTCTTAATCGCGACCAGACAAATAGGGATCAGGACAACTTAGGAGATCGCTGTGATAACTGCCCTTTCTCCCAAAATCCTTCTCAAGAAGACCGTGATGGTGACGGCTCGGGCGATGCGTGTGACAACTGCCTTTCTGCTCCAAACTCAGACCAAAGAGATAGTGATAGTGACTATGTAGGCAACGCCTGCGACAACTGCCAATCTGTGTTTAATCCTAATCAAGAAGACAATGACCGCGACTCTCGGGGAAACGCCTGCGATGAGGATGATGACAACGATGGAACACACGACAACGTAGATAACTGTCCATTTCATGTCAATGCTAACCAAAGGGATACTGACGGAGACAGGAGGGGTGATGTCTGTGATAACTGCCCAAATACATTAAATAATAATCAGGCCAATGCTGATGGTGATGATTTAGGCGATGCCTGTGATCAGGAGACATGTGGAAATTACCGTGATGATGATGGTGATGGAAAAATTGATTGCGCAGATACTATTGATTGCCTTCACTATAACAAATGTGAATATCCCGAAAGAAACTGTGAAGATCGCTTTGATAATGATGGTGATGAGATTATTGATTGTCGCGACTCTGATTGTGAGAGAAGAGCCATTTGTGTTGTTGGTGTCTGGGAAGACGCAGAGAGGACGTGTGATGACACTCTTGACAATGACGACGATTCTTTAATCGATTGTGCTGATCCCCACTGCTGGGAAAACTCCGCCTGCCAGCCTAGTGGGACTGCTACGTGCGATGATGGTCTAGATAATGATGGTGATGGACAAATCGATTTCCATGGTGGCTGCGACCGGAATAGAGATGGTCAGCTTGATTTTCGAGGGGTGGGAATGAACGTCTGCCGAAATGGAATTCTCTTTAGGCCAGATCCCGACTGTCCAGATTTAAACGCTAATTCCGAGACGAGTTGTGGAAATCAAAGGGGGGATCTTGGAGAAAACTGCCTAAATTGCCCCGCAGACGTCCGTTGTCTAGCCCCTCAAGTATGCTCTCCTGCCGGCGTCTGCGTCCAATGTAACGCCGACAACGACTGCCAAAGAGGCTGGGCTTGCCAAGCTCATCAGTGTGTCAGTTTGTGTGGTAATCATCTCCCAGATATAGACATTGGAGAAAACTGCCTTACCTGTCCAGCTGATGTTTCTTGCGCCGCGGGAAGCATCTGTAACGGGGAAGGACAATGCATAGCCGGCACGGGGATTCAATGCGGCTTCACCAATTGGCAGGAAGGAGGCGTTTATTTTCTCGACACCGACTTAGAAACAGGGGGAAGATGCCTCGCACCAAGTGCAAGTAATATCCTCCTCGATTGCCAGAACCATTCTATTTGGGGAAGAGGAAGAGACACGGGCATCTCCCTATGGGGAAGGGCCCTTAAGGACATAACTATTAGAAACTGTCGCCTCTTTAATTTTAATGTAGGAATATACTTAACCTCTGTCAGCCACAGCCGCTTGGAGAATAACCATCTTGAAAATAATTCCTATGGTATTTATTTGTCTTCTGACAGCAATAGCAATCAACTTGTGGGTAACACTGTTACTCAGAATTTCCGGAAAGGTATCATTCTACAAGGAAGTTCTTATAACTCTTTGTCACGTAATGCTGCCTGCCGCAATAATGAAGATTATGTCTGCTCGGATTATTCTTTAGGAAACCGTGGGGGAGAAAATAATTTCACTCTTGTCGCTCGTTGTCAAGGGGATAGGTGGCCCCGGCCTGATGAGAATTACTTTGCCTGTCCGGGAGAACCGCTCTCTTGCACTGATGTTGATGAAGACAACTACTGCATTGAAACAGGAGACATACTTTTTAACAAACAACCTAATGATTGCGACGACAACACTTTTACCATTCACCCCAGCGCCACAGAACGCTGTAATGGTTTAGATGACAACTGTGATAACCAAATTGATGAAGATTTTGACCTCCTCACTGATGCCCATCACTGTGGTGCTTGTGAAATCTCCTGTGGCGTAGGCGAACAATGCACAAATGGGGTGTGTGAAGCTCGGAGATGCAACAATGGTGCTCGCAATTACCCCGACTGCAACATCTGCGACGCTAAAAAACATTTTGTCAATGGCCAGTGTAAAACCAAAAAGCAACAATTACTTGACGAGATAGATCGTATGAATGTTCCGGAGCGATGGGACATCACGTTCATTAATCGTTTGGCGCAGATCATTCGGGACATATTCAACTAATTATAAACAGGAATGAGCAGCAACCTCAAAGATAAAGAAAATCCGTTCATTCTGGGCTAACTACGGACTGCGTCCGTGGTCTTAACCTCACATCATTTCTAATAATGAAAGACAAAAAAAATCGGGCTTGTCCAGAATGGTGTTTAGCACCATTCTGATATAAAGCTTAATTGC
>CAYIBV010000022.1:0-13219 GCA_964361725.1 uncultured Methanosarcinales archaeon
CAACCCCTTATTTCATAACGCACTTTTCATAATCAATTCTTCTGTTTTAATGTTATGAGATTTTATATCCATTAATCAAACACCCCACATTGTTCTAAGACATCGTTTTTAATATTAATATATTCATAATTAGATTCATCATATCTAGCTAATTCCATTATCAAAATAAAAAGTGGATGATTCGAATCTGTCCATTTATAGTCAATGCCAAAGAAAATATATCCATTTTCTTTCGCATATGATTCTCTTTAAGTTTTCCGTGTCCATTTTAAAGTAAACTTACAGTAATATTTAAAATTTTCGGTTAATTTCAGTCAAAATTACTTTAAATCGTAGCTTAAAATAAAATTGAAGTATTCTTGAAGTAATTTTGTGGTATAATTTGTTATTACCATTACCACACTCCTGGAATAAACCTGTATTTCACTTTCTGCTTATACCTTAAATACTCCTGATCTTGTGACAAGTGTCGTTCTTCGGTGATGGCTCTAAGATAGTAGATGATTGTCCAAAACAGCATGCCAAAAAAGAAAGGAACTGTAATGAAAGGAAGAAGAGTGAGCCACCACATGAGGACTTTACCCGTATAGGCAGGATGGCGGATGACAGAGTAAGGAAATTTTGTTACGATACCGCGGTTTGTTAGATTTGATGCTTTCGTGCCGAGGGCAATGCTCGCCCAGAGGTAGATGATGAGGAGAAATAAAGAAGTTCCCCGGAGGAGAGCAGTAAGTGTTGGCGTACTCAGGGTGGCATAATCGTTAGCGCCCCAGGGGATGTAATTTCCTATAAGAGCGTTGAATGGGGGATAACAGATGAGAGTAACAATCCAGCCGAGAAGTGTCGGTTCGACTGATTTCACGACGTTGTTCAATCTTTTTCCTTCAAACGCATATCCCACCGTAAAAATAAATGTATCAATGAGAAAAATAGTGGTAAGAATGAAAAGAAATGTGCTTGGTTTGGGAAGATAGGTGAAGAATGATGTTATGTTATTGATGAGAAAGTTTGTCATAAGAGGAAGATAGAACAGCTTGACGCCGAGAAAGAGGAAAGACACTTTTTCTTCTTTTGTAAGTTGATGGTGATGGAACAGTTTTCCGATGCTCAAAAGGATGTTATAGCTTTTATTTGGAGTGATGGTATGATTAGGGGCAAAGAAAAAAGAATATACTGGGCTGAAATAATATACTGGGCTTAGAATGATAAATCCCATGTATAGGTATAAAAGAACGGTTTGTGTTTCTGGCTGGAGATAAGTGCCATAATATGGTCCGTAGCGTACAAGAAGAAGACATGCCCCATAGATAAGAATATGAGAAAAGTAGAGGTGCCATGACTGGAGGTGAGAAAATGGAAGTGTCTGGTGTGTATCTTTTTGTGGTGTGGGAGATGTTGTCATAAAGCATCATTCTGTTATGAAGCATCATTAAAAGAAACTGGTTTTGTCGTGATGGTCTGTAACAGTTTATTCATTTCTTCTTCAATGCGGTTGTGGAAATCTGTAATGGTCTCCCCTTCTTTTTTGGTGATGTTTAACGTGGTGAGGAGGGAAGTGAATAGACCGAGTTCTGTTTCTAAGTCAAATACGGATGATTGCTGAAGATGTTCTTTGATCACAGCATGTTCAATATCTTCAGGGGAGGTGGCAGTAATCTTTATCTCTTCAAACTCTTCGCTGGTGAGTTGAGCAGTGTTCTTCATCACAAAGTATGCTCCCTGAGCGTAGAGTTTCTGAAAGATCTCTGTAAAGTTAATATCTGCAATTTTTCCTTTCTCGATAGTGCCACTTAGACGGAGGGTGACGAGGGTATTCATCAAATCTTGATTGTTGACGTGATTCAAGAGTTCGAATGAGATGACTTCCGGAGATTTATGGTGGCAGTTGATGTTCAATGGGAGATGATTGATGGTTTTGACGGGGATCCATTCTAACTGTTGGGGGTTGTGTGAAGTATTGTTTTCTACAGTACTATTTTGTTCTACAGTACTATTTTGTTCTACAGTAATAAGATAATACCCCCCGTGGCTGTACTTTTCTACCTCGGCAAAGTTGTTTGGGAACAACGCTCCGGGATAGGTGAGAGTTCCGTATTCTGGAATGGTTAATTCTGTACGATGATGAAGATGACCTCCCGCATAATAGTTAAATCGTTTAGGGAGGAAAGAGAGGGGTTGTGATTCAATATGCTCCAGATGTTTTGGCTTGAGTTCTGTTATGGAAGTATGGAACATGAAAATTTTATATCCCTGTTCCTGTTCAATGTTTTCAAGGGAGAGATTTTGGTAGTAGCTCTTATCTAATTGTCCTTTTCTTCCGAGGATGCCGGTGATCTTTGCGCCTGTTTTTTCATCGATTGTAAATTGGAGGTGGAGTTGTTTTGATTCTGGATGCACGGTGCCTTTGCAGACGTTCTTGAGGAGGCCGGCGTGTTCTAAGACATCAATCATGGTCTTGCCGCTGGGAGAAAAGTCGTGAGAACCGGCAATGACATAAATGGGAATGCCTTTGGTGTGCAGTTCTTTTAATTTTTTAGTGATGATTTTTAACGTGTCGATGGCGGGAAGTGAGGTGTTGAATAAATCTCCGGCAAAGAGGATGAAATCGACTTGTTTCTGGATGCAGTCGTCCATAGCATGGAGAAAAGATTTTGTAGAGAGATCGCGCATCTTTTCTTCCCGCCAGGAGCCGAGATGCAAGTCTGCGAGATGGGCGTATTTGAATGAAGACATACTGGTTTTGGAGAATTGATGGTTTATATGGATTGTGGTAGGAGAGGCTCTGTTGTGCTATCCCAAATTAACTAGACAATATTAACCCCATTGGTGGTTAATATGTACAAACTTAATTTTAAGAAACGAGTGTGGATAGCAAAGCAGTACCAGAATGATGTATCTGCTGAGAAACTTGCCTTAGCTCAAGGGATACACAGAAGTGCTGTGTATCAAATTATCAAGTGCTATAAAGAATATGGCTGGGACGGCCTCAACGTCTGGGACGATTATGTAAGTATAATCTCATTTTCCACCAGTGTGTTCACTGGTGGTTTCCAACAAAGAAACAATCTAGTGGAAAATGAGAACAGAAAATCCGACCCGAGCCCGCAGGCGAGCATACCTCCAGTCTATTGACTGGGGGTGGTCGGATTTTCTTGATTGATTTCGTATTTAAACACGCGGAATTCCACCACTCTAATGAGTGGTGGTTTACTCCGTAAACCACTTACTAATTTCTGGAATTCCGGTGCATGAAGGGGTAGTTTCCCCTTCAGCACAGAAGGACTGCGGTCCTTCTTGTGTGCTCAAAATGGGCTGGCGGTGCATGAAATGAAACGACGATTTCATTTCAGCACGGGAAATGTGAATAATATCACATTTCTGTGCAGAAATACAATCTCAGTTGTATTTCTTGCACAGAAAATTGATAGTTTTCAATTTTCTTGTGAGCGAAGCGAACATGCCACCTGTCTATTGACCGGTGGTCCGCCAGCCTCATTTTGACACCAATGAAGAATGGTGAGGGGGGGTAAGGCAACTCTTTGCACACAAATACTTGAGCAACTACAAAAAGAGAATATGTAATGGAAAGAATCTAATTCTCCGCGCAGAGTACGGCCGGTCTGGAGCGTAGTCTTTTTTAGCGTAAGACCGGCAGTGAATGCGCTTAAAATACGTTTTTTCACTTGGTCTATGACTGGGGGTCCGCCAGCCTCGTTTTTGACCGAGGAAAGTTTATATAGAGTTAATGCTGAGATGATATTATGGGTAGACAAGTTGCTGATAGGAATATTCTGGACTCTTTTTGTGAAGAATTTTGTGCCATCATAGATAAATATTGCCAGTATATTGTGGTGTCAGGCTTCCTGGCTATAGCCTCAGGAAGGACGAGAGGGACAGAAGATATTGATATGATTATTGAAAGAATTTCTAAAGATAAATTTGAAGCTTTATTTAGAAAATTAGAAGATAGCAATTTTGTGTGTATGCAGTCTGCTTCTCCAGAGGAAGCGTATGAGTATCTTACAGAGAATATATCTTTACGATTCACCAAGAAAGATAAACCGGTACCAGAAATGGAAGTTAAATTTTCCAAAGACCTCTTAGATAATTACCAACTCGGTCAAAGAATAAAACTGCCTCTCACTGGCCTAGATGTTTGGTTTAGTAATGTTAATATCAATATTGCATTTAAAGAAGAACTTTTAAAAAGTCCAAAAGATGTAGAGGATGCTAGGCATCTGAGAATCGTGTTTAAAGAAATGGTTGATGAACGTGAGATTAAAGAAGTTAAAAAGATGATTAGGGAATTACGATTATGAGGGACCAAAGTCATATGGAACAAGTGGAACGATGGGCTAACTTTGTGAGAGAGAATCCGACTCAATGGAAAAAAATCCACACAGGATTCATCAATGCTTTATTTCAAAAGAATGAAGAAGTGATCCAACGATTATTACAGCAGCAAAATGGAAAACAAAAATTGATTGAATTGTATAATATTAAAAATGTTGCTGGCTGTGATTGGTTGAAGTCATAGGAGTTTCCGATTGACGCTTTGACAATTCTATTCTTTATTCAGATATTTATCAAAGTATCAAAGAAAAAGGAAAAAAATAAAAGAAAATGAGTACTTTATTCCCGACGTACATACAACTGCGCCGTGGGGTGAAGTACCCACTCGGTTTTTGGCTTTTGTTTTGGGAATAGAGGGGAAGAATACATCTCTTGTTCCTCTAAACGAGAATATTATCATATCTCTTCGCTACAGCACTTAAATATATAAAATTTTTCTTCTTTTATTCACCCTTTCCTTCCTCCCGCTTGCGCCAGAAGAACCGGCGGAGAAGAAGCTTCTATCCGTACATGAAAATGGGTTTTGTGGCCGGGTTCATGAGAAAGAATAGTCCCATACTGGTTCCATTCTTGTGGTCCATACTGTTTCAAGACATGCTTTCGTAATTTGTCAATGTATTCTCGGTCAATAAAAATAGCCTGAATTGGTCCCTGCTGCTGCATGGTTTTGAGAAAGTGCCAGTTGACGTCCCAAGTCTGGGAGTTGTCGTTCCTGCCTACGGGACGATACTCGGTTGAATATTCTTTGGTGTGAGTATCGTAATGAAACAAAGAAATATCAGCATCTAATCCATTCTGATGACTGCGATGGGGAACAAGAAGGCCGCCTTCCATCCTGCTGAGGTCGTGTACTTCGGTGCGTACCCCATAGTCAAGGTAGGTTTCATAGGCGGCCCGAGTGATGGTTGTGATCAGGTCTGCAGTGCCGTAGCGATGGGGGCTCTGGATATCTAAGCAAGGAGTGTCGGGAAGAGCAATGCCCCTCTTGAGTTTTCCATTGTTTGGCCTTCCCAGAGGTTGGGCATTGGTGTCAAGAAGGGGAGGGATACAGACAGCAGAAGCATCATATACTGAAGGACGCAAATCATTGAGCATAATAGTAGCGTCCTTCATATATAATGGTGGGCAATTATTGCTCGATAATGTATGTTCACCACTATATGCTGGAGGAGGTGTGTCTACCTGAGGAGCAGCAGCCTGTACGGTTGTTTCCAGTAGGGAATACGGTGTTCTCTGCTGTGCAGAGTCAAGAGTGGTCTGCCACCCCAGGCTAAACATTCCGCATAGTGCCGCTATCGTGTATCTCCTCATCCTTCTACCACCAAATCTTTGTTCTTAATACCGGCGGGCGAGAAAGGTATATATTAAATTTGTTGTAGGTTCTTTTTAGAAAAGGTCACTAAGAATAAAAGAGAATGCCTTTTTCTAAAAAGAATTTAGTATATGCTGTTAATATGTCATTCACTCTGTCTCGCTTTGAGAACTATGCTTCTTCAGATGTAGGGTTCCTATTTACGATAACTTCTTCGATGAAATTCTCCACAGATGTTCAAAATGATTCCGATACGTTTCTGCAATCTGACTATTCTTGATCATTACTGCAGTAACAGGAGAGCCCCACGTAACAATTACAACTTTATTCCCATACACAAATGTATTGGTAGGATTAAATTGTGTTGCTTCTAGAAATCTGTAGGTTGTAGTCGGAGCTAACTCTTTATCAAACAAAAACACCCCTTTTCTCTTAACTGTGATAACTCTCTCTTTAATGTTATTCTTCTTCAAATCACGAAAATACTGCTTCATAAAAACAGGTAATGCTTCCTGATATTTTTTATCATCTATACCTGTAATCAAAACTTCTTTCTTAGTCTTTACAATATCTTTCAAAAAATACTTTAATCCTTCATTTCCCTTAAAAACTTCAACAAATGTATCCTCCTTAGGTAAATTAGCCATTGCTTCTAATTCCGGTAATATCGAGCCGACTGCTTCTTCTTGTGCTTCTAAATCTCTTTTTTTATCTTCTAAGTATTGTTTTAACTTTTCTGGAGATGTCGCTTGAAAAAACTTCTTTGCTCCTCTATAAATATGCGTTACCAACCCCTTATTCATCAATTGCTCTAACTTATCATACACGTGAACCCGATAAATTCCAGTTCTTTTACCGATATCATAGGTGGTGCTGCTTCCCGATTTAAGCAAGTCTAAGTAAATCTTAATCTCGTTTTCCGTGAGTCCTATTTTTCGCAGTGCATCTGTGTTCATTTCTTCTTCCAGAGAGCAAAGCAAGTATTTAAAGTTTTCGTACTATAATGGAACGACAAAGATTAATATAGTTTTTATGTTGCTACTTTAATATGACAGGTAAACAAGAAGTAGAAAAAATGGACAATAATAATGTTGCTTACAAAATAAAATCAGCACTAAATAAAGATGGAGAGCAAACAAACAGGTTAATGCTTGTTTTAAGAACTCCTCCCTGCGAGTACAATAAATGTACTATGTGTGGTTTTGATAATAACGCTGGTAGAAATATTAAATTGCAGAATATTCAACGGCAATATCAAAATGGCATTGTAGGGGAAGATTTCTCAGATATAAGAAGGATTGACTTTCCAACTGCAGGTTCATTTTACAATGATAGAGAATTATCTCCAGAATCAAGAAATTACTTGTTTTCTGAAGTAAGCAAACTTCCAGTTGATTCAGTAATGGTAGAGACCAGGGTTGATTATCTTACAGAAAAAAAGGTTAGAGAATCAGAAAGTTATCTTAGAGAAGATCAAAGCATTGAATTAGCAATCGGACTTGAAAGTGCAGATGACAATATCAGGAATAAAGTATTGAGAAAAGGTCTAAGCAAAAAAGGATTTGAACATTTTGCTGATATCTGTAAAAATACAGATTCACAGCTTTTGGCTTATATTTTGATTAAATCTCCTACTTTATCAGAAGCTGAAGCGGTAGAAGATGCTGTTCAAACAGCTGATTATGTTTACAAGATTGCTAATGAAAGGAGAATTAAAGCAAGAGTTGCATTCAAACCAATGTTCATTCCAGAAGGAACTGAACTTGAAGAGCAGTATCTTAGTGGAGAATATCAATTGCCTAAATTATGGACTACAGTTGAAACTGTAAAAAGAACTACTCAATTAGCAAGTTATCAGCCAAATTCAATCTTTGTCGGTATGTTTGATGAAGATTTGTCAGGAGATAGATTCTCAAGCAATTGTGACGAATGTAATTCAGAAGTAGTTGAAGCTCTAAAGAGATTCAATGGAACTCAGGACATGTCTGAATTAGAGAGATTAAGCTGTGAATGTAAAGCAGAATGGGGACAAGAAGTAAGAGGTGAATTAAAATTAAAGAATACATAGATGCTTCTATATTCTTAGGAATGCATAGCACTGATAAAAAAACAAGAATAGCTTGTAAAAATTACTTTGTTAGCAGATTAGATGATCCAGTTGGAATGAGTTTAGAACAGGTTGGAAAATGTGATGATATTATTTGGAAAAATTACACAAATGAAGAACAAGCAAAGTACTATCCATTCATGGATAATCTGCATACAATAATGAATATTCAAAGAGTTGGTTACAATGAAAAAGATATCCAAGAAGCAAGTACTAATCCTGATTTACAAGATTTGAGCATTACAGATAGATTAACTGCGGGGATGGCAATTGCTAGGGGAGCAGAACTGTATTCTGTTAATCCAAAATTAGTAGGTAGAGATTATGTTCGTTCTCCAAAAGTGGGTGAAGAACTTTCTTTTCCATCAGAATTGGAAAAACTCTATCAGCAATCTTTGGGGGTGAGAATATGTACTCCGGAATAATCCCTCCATTAGTAACTCCAGTAGATTACAAAAAGGATGTCTGCGAACAAAGTGTAAAGAATCTTATTGATTTTGTTAGACCATACTCTACTGCATTAATGCCAACACTAAGTTCAGGAGAAGGCTGGGCTTTAAATGACAAGCAATGGGAAGATATGATTAGATTTACAATCAAACATTCTTCAGGTCTGCCTGTTTTAGTAGGAGTGGAGTATAAGACAACTGGAGAAGTTTTAGATAAAGTAAGAAAAGCACAAAGATTAGGAGTTGATGCTGTTGTAGTGACCACTCCATTTGAGAAAGATATTACTCAAGATGAAATCTGCCAACACTTTGAACAAATAAAAGAAGTTGGTGTTCCTGTATTTATCTATAATGAAAAAGCAATTTCAGGAAACTCAATAGAATATGAAACAATTGAGAGGATTTGTAGATTAGGAAATATTGTAGGAATAAAAGAAGCTAGTGGTTCTGTTGATTTTACTAAGAGATTGGTAGATTCAGGATTAGAAGTTCCTGTATTTCAAGGATGGGAACATCTTTGCTATCAATCTAAAGGAGTTGATGGATACATTGTACCACTGGCTAATCTGGAGCCAAGAGTATGCTCAGAGATGCTAAGAAATCCTACTGCCAAAATGCAGAGCGAAATTGATTCTCTTTGCAAAGGATACAATATTCTAGGAGATGATTGGTATATTTTCTTGAAAAAAGAATTGCAACAAAGAGGAACAATAACAACTGAGAGAGTAATCTAAATGATTGATAGACTTAAAGAGAATAACTGTAATGAATTACATATACAATACGATGTGGATTCTGGTTGTACTTTTGTTATAGCTCTTAATACAATTTATCATCACAGGGGAAATGGCGGAACAAGAATGAAAAGGTACTCTTCTGTAGAAGAAGGTATAGAAGATGCTTTGAGACTAGCAAATGCTATGACTAAAAAATGTGTTGTAATTGGTGATAAAGATAATGGTGCTTATAGTGGGGCAAAAGGAGTGATAATTGGAGATCCTGCAACACAAAAAACTCCAGAACTGCTTAGGAAGTATGGGAGATTCGTTCAGTCCCTCAATGGTAGATTTCAGACTGGTTGTGATATGAATATATCCCCAAATGATTTAGAATACATGGCAGAAGAAACTGATTTTGTTGACGGACTTCCATCTACAGGTTTAGGTGATGGAGGAGCTGCTACTGCATATGGTGTAATTGTTTCTATGAAAACACTTTGTGAACAAAGATATGGAAGCGACAGTTTAAAGGATAGAGTGATTGCTGTTCAGGGCATTGGTAGTGTTGGATTTGATTTAGTCAGAAGATTAACTAAAGAAAGAGCAGAAGTTATTGTAACAGATGTTGATACTGATAAATTGAAATCTGTTACAGAGCAATATGGTGTAAAAAGTGTATGCCCTGAAGGAATTTATTCTGTTAAGTGTGATATATTCTCACCTAATGCGTGTGGAGATGTTTTGACAACAGAAAATATTGAAAAATTGAATTGTGATTTAGTTATTGGTGCAGCTAATAATCCTCTAACTGATAGTTTGCAGTCTGTTAAGAAAATGCAAGAGAGAGGAATTGTTTTTGCACCAGATTATATTGTGAATATTGGAGCGCAGATTTTGGCTATATGCGAAGTAGAAAGAAAAAGCTTTGATTATGCTAACAGTAAAATTCAAGAGATTATACAAAGAAGACTTCATCAAGTTATTTTAGAAGTTGATAAAAATAATGAAACATTATATGAAGCTTCAGAGAGGATAGTACATGAAGAAATGTTAAGAACTTTCTAACGGTACGTGTAACTGAAAACTAAGCGGGACTACGTGAACTTCTTTGTTTAATTTTTTAGGGTTAAACCCCAGCCACGTTGCACTTTCACTTTGTTCAGGGTGTATGATAAATACGCCTACAGTAATATCTTATTCCCCCCGCCACGGCGTATCAATAGTAGTTCCACAACTTATTTAAAAGGTCATGGTTGCCGGGCTGATATGAAATGGAAACGGGTTGTGCCCCTTGCAGTATTGATTGGCCTTGCGGGCTGTGCAGTAGAGGAAGAACAAGTATCATCAAGTGATGCAGACACAGCGACAGTTTCTTCTAGATTGGCAATACCAGAGCGGATTCGGCCATGTAATACAGAGCCTGAGCCAGAAATCATTGAACAGGCACTTGCGGGATTATATACTGAGGCAGGGAGAGCACGTGTTGTTCAGGCGGTCGTGGATCGTCTAGGGTTTCATGGGTGGGTTGAGGCAACAGGAGGAATGCTTTTTGGTTGTACGGGTGATTCTGTTCCTTTAAAGAAGGAGCGCATCACTGCTGCTATCAATCATCTTCTGAGCGTTCAGCGAGCTTACAATGCTTTGGAATTGACAGAAGATGCAGGCTATGCCACCCATGACTGGAAGACGTTTAGTCCCCGTGCTGTTGCTCTTCAAGGCGCCCGCAATGTACGATTATCTCCTTCTGAACGGGTTGATTTATATGAAACTGCAACGGAATACGGTCCTCACTCTTTTGAAGAAAATGTGGTCCTTGCGGAAGAAATTGCTTCTTACCTGGGCTCTCAGGGTGCTTCTCCTGCAGCAAAAAGGCTTGTGGAAAAGCTTCTTCCGGATACAGTTGATTATAGATATGAATATGAACGGCTAGAGAACATTACTATTCCAACCGCGATTAAAGCAACAAGAGAAAGTTTAGTCGCAGAGTTAAATGTTCGTAATACTTCTTCCTCTCCCAGTACGCAACGACCACTTCGTAAGGATAAAGATCGTTGTGAAACGTACCTCCGGGAAGCTGAAAAGGGAATACGAGTAGCTTTCCAGTTAGTATATCAAGAGTGTCATGGTAACAGTACATCTCTTTTTCAATGGTATGAGAAGCTTGGTGCGTTTGACGAAGCAAGAGAATTAGCGAAAGGTCTTGGTCTAAACGCAAAAATGGAGCCATATTATGTGGCGGAAGGGCTAATACGCAGACCAATAAGCAATAGTTTTAGGTAAGATTAAGATTGTTCATTCTACAGTTACCGATTTGGCAAGATTCCTTGGCTTGTCAATATCGCATTTCTTAATGTCTGCAATATGATAGGCAAGTAGCTGTAGGGGAATAATAATACAAAAAGGGTACAGCAATTCGTCTACTTTAGGAATAAAGATAACATCATCCGCAAGGCGTTTGATATTTTCATCCCCTTCCGTGGCAATGGCGATGACTTTTCCTTTGCGTGCTTTGATCTCTTCCATATTGCTGTATGTTTTGTGATACACGGCATCCTGAGGACAGATGGCCACAGTAGGCATGTCTTCTGATACTAAGGCAATGGGGCCGTGTTTTAATTCTCCGGCAGGATAGGCTTCCGCGTGGATGTAAGAAATCTCTTTGAGTTTCAGTGCTCCTTCCAACGCAAGGGGAAAATTTGTATTCCGGCCGATGTACAGGATGTTATGGGAATGGTAATACTTGTGGGCAATCTGTTTTATCTCTTCGTTAAGGCTAAGGATATTTGTAATGGTCTTGACGAGATTAGGAGCATGAAATGATTTTCCTGCGAGATGAAACGCAAGCTTATACATAGCTACTAGTTGGGAAGTAAATGCTTTCGTAGAAGCCACACCGATTTCGGGTCCGGCACGGGTGTAGACCACGTGATCTACTTCCCGGGCAATGGTGCTGTCTACCACGTTAATTAATCCCAATGTCGTAGCTCCATGTTCTTTGGCTAGGCGTACCGCCGCTAATGTATCGGCTGTTTCTCCACTTTGAGAGATGGCAATCACAAGATCATCTTTTCCCAGCAGAGGTTCTTTGTACCTGAACTCTGAAGCGATTTCCACAGCGACAGGAACTTTTGCCACATGTTCAATGATATATTTTCCCACGTATCCAGCGTAACTGGCCGTGCCGCAGGCAACGATGATAATATGTTTCCACATGGAGGGGAGAGTAAAAGTGATATGTAATGAATCTTCTATCACTTTAGGTTGTTCAAAGATCTCTTTGAGCATGAAATGTTTGTATCCCTGTTTCTGCGCTTGTTCTATGTCCCATGCCACTTCTTTGATGACTGCAGGACGTTTTACATCATTGAATGTAAATACTTCTACCTCTTCCGGGGTAATGCGAGCCAGTTCAAAGTCGTTCAGATAAATTACTTTTTTTGTATGTTCAATGATGGCGGAAACGTCAGAGGCAAGGAAATTTTCATGTGTTCCTAATCCTACCACCAGAGGGCTGCCATTCCGGGCCCCGATAATTTCATTATTGTCTTTATGGATAACGCAGAAGGCATACGCTCCCTGCAAGTGGGGAATGGTTTTCAATACCGCTTCTTTGAGATCTCCGGTGTACTGTTTGGCAAGGAGATGCACGATCACTTCAGAGTCGGTTTCGGAAGTGAATGAAATTCCCTCTTGGCGAAGTTGTTCTTTGAGTTCCAGATAATTTTCAATGATGCCGTTGTGTACGATAGCAAAGTCATTGTGTTGTGAAAGAAAAGGATGAGCATTTTTATCCGAAGGAGCACCATGAGTTGACCAGCGTGTATGGGCAATTCCTCTATTTCCGGGAATAAGGTGTGATTTTAACGTTTCTACTCTCCCTTTTTTCTTGTGGAGTAAGAGTTCGTTCTCATGGGCTGTACAAATACCGGCAGAATCATATCCCCGATATTCTAGTTTCTCTAATCCCCGTACTAAGAGGGGGTACGCCTCTTGTTGTCCTACATATCCGATAATGCCGCACATCGTTGCAG
Source organism: uncultured Methanosarcinales archaeon (assembly GCA_964361725.1). GTDB lineage: Archaea > Nanobdellota > Nanobdellia > Woesearchaeales > GW2011-AR9 > CAYIBV01. Next base: position 12,972 of record CAYIBV010000022.1, read on the forward strand.
GAAGGTCTGAAAATGAGTTTAAGAATGTTGTGAATTTTCAATAGGGATACCAAAATTATACCAAAAGAGTTATAAATTATTTCTTTAAAGTGGTATCATGTTAGGATTAGAATTGTTTCCTGAGGAATTAAGTGATCAGGTAGACCTTGCCCTGCGCCGGTTTAAAGCGGAAGATGGTTCTACTGCAGAAGAGATTTGTCTTGTGATAATGGATCGTGCTGAGCTGTCTTTGACCGATCGCGTGGTTC
>CAYIBV010000023.1:0-12353 GCA_964361725.1 uncultured Methanosarcinales archaeon
AACGGGAGTTACGGGAAGAATTGGGGATTGAAGCGGAAGAATGGATAGATTTAGGATATGTTAATCCGTTCACCAGCGTGGTGCACTCCCCGGGATATTTGTTTTTGGCGCGGAAATTGCGCTTTACCACCCAGCAGCGGGAGGGAACAGAAATTATAAAGATGCTTAAGATGCCGTTTGACAATGCGGTGGAACTGGTGATGGACAATAAGATTACCCATGGACAATTGGTGGCATTGATTTTAAAGGCGAAAGAATATCTTAAGAAAGAATAGCTTTATTTTTTGTAATGATTCTGGGTACATGTTAGTACGTTTGGCTGCTCTCTTTCAAGCCTAAAGCAGCAGTAAGATAATTGTAATATTTGTGGTCACCAAGGTGAATCTCTTTGAATTCACCATTCTTAATTTTGATAATCAAACAACGATTTGATGAACCAATCTTTTTGATAAAGACAATTTGATCCCCTAATACTGATTTAGAAATTGGGCTGATTTTTCTGTCTTTAATGAGAATACACCATGTGATTAAGTCATCATCTAAACTTTTAATAGCCTCAGCACAATCATCAAACTCTTTGTTAAACACAATTTGTTCTCCAAAAATGTCTCTTATCTTATGCTTGAGCTCTTCGGCATTCATATTGTACCTCTTTGGCAAAATTCAGAAAGATGAGAATATTATCTGTCTTATACTCTTCTCCCATTTTTTTAACCGATTTGATAAAAATGGAAAAAGCATTATAAAGATATTTAACTGAAAACATTTGGAGTAGGATTTCTCTGGTAATTTGGTTAATCATTTTTATCTTCTCTTCTTTGGCTAGATTTTTTATTTCTATAACTTTTAAATCCAAGCTGCGAGCATCTAAAATGTCTTTTTTGATGTACATAAAATATTGAAAAATCAAGTCCCTGATTTCTTTCTGATCTTCTCCATCTAATATCTGGTTGATAACCCATTGATACACAAAGAGAAGTTCATCAAATTTTCCTCTCTTTGGAATGACGTTGACAACTGCGGAGAAAGTAGCCACAGAATACTTGGCTGCGGAAGCAAATATTGGCTGATGCAAGTCTTTTTCTGTGATACAAGTAAAGTGCTTATTCCCCATGCGATAGCTTTTCCTTCGCGTACGCACCACAAAAATATCAATGTCATTATACTCTTTTTTGTACAGGAAAGAGCCTGAGATAAACGCTTTTTCATGCTGGAGTATTTTAAGAATGTTTTTTGCCTGTTCTACCCGCTGAGGAATCATATCTCCTCCAGTGATATAATATTTTTCTTGGAGCGATTTCAGCGCTTCCATTTTTCGACGGATGGCAGAATAGAAATAAGTCTGTTCAGAAGGGGTGAGTTTCTGGTGGTGAATATACTTCTGGATAAGATCAGCTTGACACTCAGTGAAGATAGCTGGGACTAACTGTTGGCGATGTTCAAGTACAATTTTACATATTTCTATATCCATATATTCTTTTTAGTATACTTTTATTTATAAATATTCCCTTTTTTATATACAATTTAGCTTAAAGAAATCTGTTTTTTATATGCCCACCATTCCACTATTTTAGAGAATAGTAACGACTCCTTTTGTGGCATCTACTTGTACAAGTTTACCATCTTTCAGAACTTGGGTCGCTATTTTTGCTCCCACGATGCAGGGCTTTTTAAGTTCCCGGGAGACAATGGCCGCGTGACAGGTCACTCCCCCTTCATCCGTCACGATAGCAGCGGCTTTACGCATGACGGGAACAAAATCCTGGCGTGTCATGGTGGCAACGAGAATGTCTCCTTCTTGTACTTTGGGTAAATCTTTGTTGCTATAGATTATCTTAACCTTTCCCTGTGCTTTTCCCCCTGAAGCGGGGATGCCTATGATCTTCTTCACCCGTGCCTGTTCTGTGATGATATGTTCCTCTTTCACTTTTTGTAGCGCTTTTTTTCCAGAATAAATCTTAACCTCATTTCCTTTTTGAATGAGAACATAGGCTTCTTTTCGACGGACAATTTCTTCATGAGGAAATTCCTGTTGTTCTTGAAGATATTTTATTATTTCTTCATTGGTTAACACAGCTACTTCTTCCACTGTTAATCCTAATCTTTTCCCTACTTCTATGTAAAAGAACCGTAATTGCAGATTTAATTTCTGCCGGATCATATCGCGATAGTCCCGAAGAAAAACGTTTTCTTTCATGAATTGAATAAGATCAGAGAAATATTTGTCTGGGTGTATCTCTATAATAGTTTTTTCGTATTCAGTATTATTCTTTGTAAACTGAGATCGTATCCCCTGTAGTTCTTGTTCTGGATGAGAAATGGACTCCAGTTCATTCTTAAAATACTCCTCAGTAAAAGGTTCGTGATCAAAATCAAAGAGAGGAATGTGCCAATATTTTTTGGTATGTTCCTGCACTCTCTTTTTCAACTCAGAAGAAGAGAGTTTTCGTTTGTCCATGCCTAACTTAAGGAGATCAATCCGTTCATTCATGGCATCGTTGGGCTGCAGGGCAGTGGATAGGATAATAAGATACTTGTTGACAACTGCAGGATCAGAAAACTTTTCTTCCAGTTTCTTCTGTACCACTGTTGCGGTGGGTTCAGCGATATTAAAAACAGTCCACATGCGTATGTAAAATTGCTCCACACTGGGCAGAATAACAGTAGTGTAGATTCTCAGGAGCTGTTCATGAGATAGCACAGAGAAGTCTTTGTTCAGTTCTTTCTGAACGTGACGTAAGATTCTTTCCAGAACTTCCTGAGCCTTGGTATGAAATTTCTTTAGAAAAGAACAATCTTCTAAGAGCTTGTATAACCCTGCAACGTATTGTTCATGTTGTTTCCGGTCAACATAATATTCTGTTTTGTTGTTATCACGGAACACAAGAGTATTGGGAAGAGAAACACCATAGACTTTGTGCATGGATTCTCCTCCAGCATAATTCCATGCCTGTGCTACTTGCACTGCTAACCTACGGGTGATATGCTTCTCCCAGACGCTGTGTGGGGTCATGGTCTCTTTACGGTCTCATCCACTTAATCTCATAATACGTCACGTCCGCTTCATCATCCACGATGGCCATGAGAAGACGTTTCTTCGTAGAATGTGCTACCCGGTTCTTGGCGCTGAATTCATGCCATGTAAACACGCTTGCTTCATGTACGGGAAAGACAATCCATCGGGCATGATCTTCTCCCGGCTTGACGCCGCGATCATAGACACGAAAGTCCGCGCCAAATTTTAATGCCGTTTTAATGATATACCCGCGATTGCGCATATCTTTGAACACACAGTAGCGAATCCAGAAGTTTGGTTCTGCTTTCCTCGCCTGCTTTACATAAGATTGAAACGATAATTTCCGACCGGCTTCACTCTTGATCGTTACTCTTCCCCGCTCCATCAGGTACAGTGCTTCCAACAAAGAGAGCTCTACTTTCCCATCTTCGGCCAATATGCCAAAACGAGATTGATTATAAAATTCCCGGGCTTCATCACAGGATTCGGTAACAACACGTTCCCCAGCAAGAATAGCATTGACTAGTTTTCTCTTCTTCTCGGATTTATCCCCGTTGTCTTCCGGCAGGGGAACTTTCTCCGGCAGTTCTACTTCCTCAGCAGACCCCTGGGAAGGCTCTTCCTTCACCAAGTCTGGTGCGTGCTTCTTTTTAGCCATTACAGAAGAAGTTTGCCTGTTTGTTTTTAAAGGTTTCCACAAGTTAATAGCATCATAATATACTACATCCGCAGTGATTCTTTCCAACTCCACCAGCATTCATTGCCCAAAATAATGTGATCAATAAGAGGGATGCCCATGACTTCTCCTGTTTTTGCCAAGCGTTTTGTGACCTGAAGATCTTCTTCAGAGGGCGTAGGATCTCCCGAAGGATGATTGTGAAGAACGATGACAGAATGAGCGAGATTCTTCAGAGCGCCGTGAAATACCTCCCGGGGATGAATCAATGAGGCATTAAGGATGCCCATGGTAATCACTTCCTCGGCAATGATCTTATTCTTTACGTTAAGATACACGGCAAAGAACTGTTCTTTCTGTAAAGAGGTGGTACGGGGAAGATACTGTTGAGCGATATCTTCTGCTTTCGTCACGGAAAATTTTTCTTTTTTTGCCGGTATCATGCGATGGTATATTTCAAACAAGGCGAGGAGCTGTGAGGCTTTTGCTCTCCCGATACCATGTTCTTTTTGGAGTTCAACGAGAGTGGCGTGTGACAATCCTTCCAACCCATATTTAGCTAACAGTTTCTGACAGATCTCTACTACATTTTCTTTCTGTGTTCCGGATTTGAGGATAAGGGCTAACAGTTCGGCATTCGATAAAGATTGAGAACCTTGCGCTTGCAACCGTTCTCGGGGACGATCTTCCGGAGATAATTCTAAGATGTTCATGAATAATACAAAAAAAGAATTCATTTATATATTCTGTGTGAGGTTGACCAGTGTGTCCAGTGGGTTTTCTAATCTTAAACCAGCCGTACTTTGTAAACAAATCTCTAATAACACTAAACTTATTTTACTCCAAGAAGTTCATCTATGTGAGGATTTGAAAAATAAACTCTAACGTCAGCACCAGGTTCCATCAATTCAATCATTTCATGATTTTTTCTCTTAATTAACTTAAAACTTTTAAGAGGCAAATGTTTTTTCTTGAATTCTTCAAAGTTCTTCACATTATAATCAGCATCCCCCCTCTCTGGCCTGGTTTTATCAGGAACTCTCAGTTTAAGAATTTGAAATGGCCCGGAGACAGTATTTAGGGGAGGAATCTTATAATGGAAACCTGTTGGTGTTTCATTAATTACAGAACTAAATGTCTTTACAATCTTGGTGAACTCTTCAAACTCATCATCGTTCTGACAAAAAATTGCAACGTAAATTACTGGCGCTTCCTTTTGATCAGTATATTTATCTTTCAAATACGTGGCCTTTTTTACAATATCTCTAGCAATATTTTTCAAATAATCTTGATCCATGATAGAGGTCAATTTCTTCAGAGATATAAAACTTATGATTGTTTTCCTGCCTCATATTTCAACCTCACCCTCTTCCCCACAGATACTTTTATATATAATTAACAGCCTGGAAAGAGTCCATGGCTAAAAAACGGAGAAAAGTTTCTTCCAGAAATATACTACCATACATAGGGGTGGCAGCTCTGGTGATAATCATCATTATTCTTATTGCCTTTTCCCTACAGGAAAAAGCACAGCCAGCACCAAAAGAAAAACAACCAGTGCCACCAGAACCGGAAATTCCTGGGAGAGTAGTGCGTATAGGTGAACAAGAGACTCTGGACATGGATATCTTCGCACTGGTAAGTTATCACATTAATATTTTAGGAAAAGAGGGATTCTCCCCCCGTGGCCTTACTGTTAATGCCGGAGATGAAGTTGCTTGGAAAAATAACGATGCAGAGAAGAAAGAAGTAACGTTAGTGTTCCAGAAGCCCAGAGAAGTCAATAAATTTATCACGAGTTCCGTCATTAAACCGGGAACAGAATGGAGATATTCTTTTTCACAGCCGGGAGAATATACATACTGGACAGTGGGCTATGGAACGAAAGGAAAAATTACTGTGCAGTAGTGTTGTAAACCTCTCGATTCACTAAATACTTCGGCTTCTTTCCCTGAAGAACAGCAAGGATATTTTCTGCAGCATCTCTGGACATCTCTGACCTCGCTTCCTCCGTGGCAGAAGCAATATGAGGTGTTAAAATAACATTATCATATTTCTTTAATTGCAGTTCTTTATGCACGTGGTGATCAGTATCGGTTTCGCATTCAAAAACATCGAGAGCGCAGCCGGCAATTTGCTTGGCTTTAATAGCGTAAACCAATGCTTTCTCATCCACGATGCCCCCGCGTGCCGTGTTGATTAAAAAAGATGTCTTTTTCATCAGGCGCAATTCTTTTTCTCCAATGAGATGTCTGGTAGAGGGCAGTAACGGAACGTGTAAGGTAACAACATCTGACTTTCGTAGAAGATCCTGAAGAGAACAATATCGAGCACGATACGTCTTCTCAAACTCTGTACTACGCTGTACATCATGATATATCACGTTCATGCCCAGGCCTTGCACTGCTTTCTGCGCTACATCCGTGCCAATCTTTCCCAATCCTACGATGCCTAACATCTTTCCGGCAAGCTGTGTGCCGATAAGAAGCGTAGGAGACCATCCCTGATACTTTCCCCGCTTGGTAAAATGATCCGCTTCATGAATGCGTTTCGCTAATGCCAACATCAGGGCAAAAGTGTGCTCCGCCACGGCATCAAAGATGGCCTTTCCCGGCGTATTGGTCACCGGAATTGTCTTCTCTGTAGCGTACTTCACATCAATGTTGTTAAATCCAATAGCATAATTGGAAATAATCTTGAGATGGGGATTGGCATCAATAATTTCTGTGTCAATCGTGTCAGTTAAGAGGCAGAGAAGAGCGTCACACCATTTCACTCCTCGTAATAACTCCTTGCGCGAAATGATATTATCTTTTGCATAGACTCGCACAGTACAATACTTCTGAAGGAGTGTTATTCCCGGCTCAGGGATTCTGCGGGTGATGAATACGTTTGGTTTCGCCATATTACAACCCATTTTTCTCTTTCAGAGCACAATTAATATCTATTCGTTCCAACGTCTGCTTCAGGGCCATTTTAATATCATCCCGGTGATTATCTTTGTTCTGAAAGAATTCCTGAACTTCTTTCTTCAGCTTAAGACTGTCAGTGCCACTAAGGTTATGGACAAAAGAGGAAAGCATATGCGTTCCGCCACTATATTTGCGCATCAGTTCCGGCCAATGCTGTTTTGTCCATTGCCAAAGAAGATCAGTGGAAACAGAAGGATTACCAGATGTTGAGGCGGGAATAACCACAGAATCCTGTAAGCGTACCGTTGATGATTGCGAGAGGTCTAATGCTTTCTTGATCATATTCTGGTCACGGAACATTCCCAACGCCCGAAGCAATTTACGGCTCTCTTCCGGAACGGTCTCTTTTTTATATCGTTCTACCAGACGCTGGAATGTTTCTCCATTCCCCTGCCATGCGGTCAAAGAATACACCACTCCTTTCATGTTTTGATCAATGACCACGTTCCCCCGTTCAATGTCACGATACAACAAGAGGGTTTTCTGCAGCACTTTGGCATCACCGGCAATACCCAGACTGGCAAGGGAGACTGAACGCATTAATGTGTCTGTATTTTTCTCCCCAGATTTACGAATCCATCCCAACTTCTGGACAAGACGACCATGATAGGCCAGGCTCAATACCTGCACCGAGCGGCGTGCTTTAGTCTTATAGGTAAAGTTATACAGCCAGTTAAGATGAGCAGAAACCCGAGAATTGAAAGGATACGATATATCGTCACACCATTGCTTCACAAAAGAAAAATATGCTGATAGAGGATATATCCTCGCCACCATACAAGCAAACACATCGTTTTCCACACCGGCGGCATCAAGAGAAGAAAACTTCTTTGCTTTGAGGGAATGACCCAGTTCTAAGAGAAGGCCATCGTCGTACTGTACGCGATATAATCCTTTTTGCCCCGCATTCAATTTGATCCATGGTGTTGTTTCTTGTAATTCCAGTCTCTTTCCTTTGAACAACAGCGATTTTAATGTCCCTTCTGCCGTGCGATAGCGCAGAGGAATAGTCCAGTGTTGGGTATACTTTTTCTCCTGCAAGGTAAATCTCCGTTGTGTGAGAACAAACCCTTCTTTTGTTTTCGCGACCTGAATCAAAGGATATCCCGGCTGGGTGATCCAGCATTCCATCATGGCATTAATCCCTTTCTCGGAATGGGCTTTTTGAATGGCCGTCCATAAATCTTTCTTTGTGGCATTTCTATACGCAAACGTGGTAAGGTATTCTGTTAACCCTTTCTGAAATGCTTTTTCCCCAACGTAATCTTCCAGCATATGTAAAACGCTCCCCCCTTTATCATAACTGATCTGATCAAAGATTTCATCCACATCACCGGGAGTTTTCACATGCACATTAATGGGATGAGTTGATTCTAACTGGTCTGCCGACAAAGCATCGGCAATAGTATCTTCAAAATACTGCAAGGGAACATCCCACTCCGGAAATGAGGCATGGACCGCTTTATAACTCATAAACGTGGCAAAACTTTCATTCAGCCAGAGATCATCCCACCATTCCATCGTCACTAAATTTCCAAACCATTGATGGGCTAATTCATGAGCAACCGTAATGGCGATCTGTTGTTTAATGGCTACGGAAGTGGATTCATCACCAAGTAAGGCAATTTCCCGGAATGTGATAGCCCCCCAATTCTCCATCGCCCCTGAGGCAAAGTCGGGAATGGCAATCATGTCCAGTTTAGGAAGAGGATAAGGAATATGAAAATAACGCTCAAAAAATGACAGGAATTTACAAGTGTAATCTAATGCTAATGGAGCATAGGCAATCTTTTCAGGAACGGTAATAATGGAAATGAGCACTTTCCCCTGTTTAACGCTTTGCGTACGGAAATCACCTACCCCAAGATAGAGTAAATAGCTTGACATTTGGGGAGTTCTCAGAAACGAGACTTCTTTCTTTCCTGTCGCCAGAAGTTGTTCCTGCCGTACCGGCATGTTGGATAATGCCTGCAGGGAGAGAGGAACAATAAGAGTAACATCAAACGTGGCTTTAAACAATGGTTCATCAAAACAGGGAAACGCTGCCCGGGCATTCGCCGCTTCAAATTGAGTCGTTAAGAGGTATTTCTCCTTGCTTTTTTCTATATATTTACTGCGGTAGAACCCATACATTCCATCATTGTGCTTCCCCTGAAATTCCATGATGAGTGTGCTTTTCCCTTTGATAGGTTGAGGAAACATCAACAGTAGTTCTTCTTTGGCGGGATTAAGCTTGATGATAGCGGGAAGTTCGTGCTTTGGGCCATGGATATAGGCACGGGAAACCGTCAATTCTTTGGCATGAAGTTTAATCTCTTTTGTTGGTTTCTTTATCTCAATTTCTATGACTGCTTTCCCTTTAAACGTAAACGTATTAAAATTAGGCTCAAAAGAGAGCATATAATGGTGGGGAATAACATTCAGATTTAGCGTCGTTGTGGCTTTTTCCATGGAATATGATAAGGATTTCCTAACGTTATTTAAACTTTATTTTGAAGAGAAAAATAAGCTTATTTTATGCTTAAAATAGAAAAATAAGATTAAATTTTGCGTTGTTTAGAGGAACGTTTAGATAACTGTTTAGAGGAATAATTACTCCTCCTGATACTTTCTGTATAAATAAATCCCTACTCCGACGACAATCCCGAGCACGACAATCGTAATCCACACCCAGCTTAAATCCACTAAGGCATTTCCGATGGAGGTAAAGAATGCCCGTCCCGCTAAGGCCCCTCGTCCTCCTTTGGCACCGAGTTTACTTTCCGCACCAGCACCGGCAGCAGAACCTGCTCCTTCTGCTCCTCCTTCCCCGAGACCATCTCCAGCACCACTTCCACCACCTGTGCCTTCTGAAGGTGTGGTTTCAGCAGCTTTTGTTTCTGTTTTCTTTGCCGGCACTGCAGTAGCACCACCGCCACCTCCACCGCCACCTCCGCCACCACTACTGGAAGAGGAACTGCTGGAAGAGCTGCTACTTGAACTGCTGGAAGTCGCTTCCCTATATGTAGAAAACTCACAGAAGGGAACTTCCCATAAACAGGTAGTGGCATTGACAAGTGTTGCTTCTGAACTGCGATCAACACAATTCGCACCAGAGTCATCACAATGGTACAGCTTGTCACAGGTGTCGCTAAAGGGAATCTTCACGCGGCATACTTCCGGATGCAAGTTGTTAATGAGCTTATCCCGGGCATCTGAGGAAAGCCCTACAAAATTGGAGTTAGCAATGAAATCACTACTGCCATTGATAGAGCGTACTTTATCATTCAACGCTGTCTTCGTTAAGCTGGCGTTAAGGAAGTAGAAGTACGTCGTGCCATTGCTGCTATTCAACAAAATATCCACGCTTCGTCCTTCTGTATAATTTACTTTCAGCCCGGCGTTAGGTCCACACACTTGCCCCTGAAGATGCTCGTACACTCCATTCTGATCAACGTCATAGGACACTTCCCATCCTGATGCCATTCTCATCTTCGTCACAAACGTGCAGAACGGACAGGTGGCATAGGAGTTCTCCGTGAGGAAAGAACTACATCTGCTCTGGGCGCATTTTCCGGCGTTGTCACAGACCTGTAATTTGTAATAATATGTTGTGGCATTCACGGGAGTAAAGCCAACCGTAGAACTGTAAACATTGCCAGTATGCCATAACTTATAATCACGCACTTTCGTGCTGTTGATACCTATATCTTTCACTGAGGCGTTTAATGTAATGCAACGGGAATCATTAGAATAAAACAATATTGATCCATTTGCCGGTTTGTTTGTATCATACATAATTAGTGCGCTATCAGGATATTCTTCAATGCGTACGCCTGTCACTTGCGGCGTCTTACTATCAGTATAATTCCCGGAATTGACCCCTAAGCTGGTACAGACGGGCTGGAACTGGCAACTCCAATCATCACAATCTCGATTTCCATCATTATTATCATCTACAGTATTGAAACAATCTTCATACTGCACAAATCCTTTCTTCAGGATATCTTCAAACTGCGCTTTATCCGCATTGTAATCAAAAGCATCAAAGATTTCAAAGTCTACAGAACCGGGCGTGGTCCATCCCGGACCAGCAGTGTCCGTGGGAGCGCTAAGATTATTGGAAGTATTTAGCGTGGCCACGTACACGCGCATATCTTTCGTGGCATCATACAACGTGGGGAAGCGGGATAATTCACTTTTCTCTACAGCAATTATCGGTCCTCCTATTTCTGAACACATAATTTTCTTCCAGGCACTGAGCTTGACATCAGATGCCACCCACTTGGAATTATCACATTTATGTGAAGTAATTGTTTCCACCGCTTTGCTTAATGTCTTATTCCATACTGAAGAGTATCGTAACCTGAACTCATAGCCTTCTGCAGAGGTGTTATGTGCCAACGAACAACCTTCTGAGGGCAACCCATCAGTGTCAAGATAGACTATAAAGTGCACGGTCTCGTTGCCATCCCCCACCACGTCTGTCTTGTTAGGATCTGCCAGGTCTCTGCCGAGGAACGTTTTTTCTTTGTTACAGACTGAGGAATTAGCAAATTGATCTACATCTGCCCCAAAGCCATAAGCATTGACCATATCTTTCATCCCAAAACCGCACAAGTCAATGGAGCGCTGTACGCCTGTTTCCGGACAAGTATCCCAGCCCAGAGGAAGAGGCGCGCCAGGCTGAATGTCAGTAAAGATATCATTCATCGTCCCGGAATTACACCATCCCACAGACCATTGGCACATACTGTTATTCGCTACTAACGTACAATTCGCGTTCGTGGTTTGCGCAAAACAGGATGGTTCACAGCCATACGCTGTCGATTTACAATACAGATTATCATTACATGCTGTAGCATTGGTGCGCATGGTATCATTTAACCAGCATTGATCAGCTAAATTTCCACACCAGCTTGCAGCAGAATTCCACCAGCAGCCATTAGTAGCATTACATCCTCCGGCAATGGAAGAGTATTCCCAACAGTCAACATCCCAATTGACTTCACAATGGGGGTTAGGATCAGCAAACCACCCGCAACTGATATTTGTGGCTGTTGTATTTGTACACTGAGTTTGGTTCCCATCATACTTATAACATTCAGATCCGCCACCAGCACCGCTCCCTCCCCCCTGCAGAGATCCTCCTCCAGAGAAGCCTTGTTTTGGCTCGCACCAGCCGGGATCATTCCATCGACATCCCGTAGTACCTATACATCCCGTGCGGTTGGAAGTGGCATTTGTAGCATAACATGCTGCAGATTGTTGTTCCTCACACCAGCCTGGCTCTGCTTCCCAGAGACATCCGGAGACTGCTGTACATGAAGATGAATTAGTTTGTGAGAAACAGGAAGGTTCACAATTTCCACCAAAACCAAATGAATAATTCCGCCAAGTACAACTGACACTCGTGACGGCCGCACAACTACTTTGAGTAGTTTGGCTCCAACAGGCACCAAATTTATTGTCACACCAGCTTCCCCACTGATCGCTGCGCCAGCCGCAACCAGCAGTATCACAGGTCGCAGAAGTATTATAATTCCAGCAACTTCCAGACCAGTTCACTTCACAATGAGGAGTCATAAACGAATCGCTTCTCCACTGGCATCCTGAAACATTATTACAGGACGTGGAGCTGCTATCATGCTCCCAACAATCTTTGGAAGCAAAAGAACTATGATCACACCACCCTCCCGTATTTTTACAC
>CAYIBV010000024.1:0-12344 GCA_964361725.1 uncultured Methanosarcinales archaeon
GGTCCCAGGCGGAGACGATGACCTGGCGGGCACAGTTGTTGGTCAAACAGATCTCCTTGCCGTCAAATTTCAGCCTGTTTCGGTAGGGCAAATAGTACCGCCAGGACGATTTACGGGCGTGCAACAGGTTCAGGTAAATTATCTCCCCGGGAAGATTGTTATTTTTGATCAACGGGGAGGATCTTATGAGCATATGCTCACGGATGAGGAACACCTTCGTCTGCAGAATGTCATTTTTGAGCGACAGACGTTAAAGTTGTTAGAAAGCATCAAAGGGGTTGTAGGGTACAAGCATCAAAAATTTTATGTTTTGGAGGGAATGCTGTTTTCCGCGTTATTTATGGAACATTTGAAAGATTGTGTTCCTCTTGATGAAATGCTTCCTGGGATGGATAAAGAAGGGAAGTACCATGTTATTACCGAGTTGGGTGAAATTGTGCGGCAATTGGGAGAGAAAGATATTGTTCATAAAGATCTTAAGCCAGATAATGTGCAAGTGAGCCAGAGTGGTGATGTCAAACTCCTTGATTTTGGCATCGCGCGTATGACAAAGTACAAACCCGTTCCAGGTGATTCACTCGATGTGCAAGTTCTGTTAACAGAACGAATGAAGCCAGTGGGAACTGTGTTAGGAACAATCGGTTATATCTCTCCAGAGGAAGTTCGTAGCCAGCCGGTAACACATCGCTCTGATACATTTTCCTATGGCATGACAGCAGCTCATGTTTTGTTGGGATATCAAGCATGCTTGACAATACACCGTACTATAGGATATGATGACTCAGATCGGCAGCAGGTTCTCGCCCAGCTCAAAGTACAGGAACATCCTGAAGATGTCGTGGTGGCTGTAGGGAGGGCTATTAATCCTACTGCCCGGAAGAGGCGCTATGGATCATTGCTGCGGGAGGCAGAAAAACGTCGGGGATGGAATGGACCATATGAGGTTAAAGGAGGCGCTCATGAAAAGACTGTTCTGGCACGGCCATTAAAGTTGCGAGGAGAAGTTCCTTTGGAACAGTTAGTTGATAGGAAAGATAATAACACCATCTTAGTAAGTGCGCAAGAGGTTGATGAATTTGCCCAAACCATTCATGTGGCTTAGTTATTTTCTGTGGTGTTAATATCGTAAATGGCGTAGGTTATAGCCTCCTTCTGAACGTAATTATATATAAATAATAATTATTTATAAATAATCTGAAAGCCAATGCCCCTTCGCCCTAGTATTACTGTATCTCTATTCTGTAAGAATACCTGTGTTCCTGGAGGAAGAGGATGTTCTTTCACTAACGTGCCAAATTTAGAGCCGAGATCTTCAATTTTATACAGTCTTAATTTTGCATCCCAGATCAGTTTAGCATGGTTGTGAGATACTGAGATGGTAATGAGAGTGGTGGCAATTTCAATTCGAGTTCCCTCTTTCCAGATATCATGTTCTGGCGTCATTTCCAGAGTTCCTTTCTTTCTTCCAATAGTTATTTCTCTTTATGTGAGAGGAATTGTTACTTTCTCACCAAATATCAGTTGTGCTTTTGGTCCGATTAAAAAGTCCAGGAATCCCATGTTAGTCACTTCATTATGTCTGACACTCTATGTTGTTGTATGTAATGATGTTAATATAGTAAACTGCGTAGCTTAGATGACATACTTTTGTCCATAAATTATCTGAAAGGAAACAAATCCTTGTTCTGTCGAATCTTTAAACACACTGTCTTTAGATGTTCTTGTGAGGGTAATGGAACAATCAAACGTAAGTTTGTCTTTGTCTTGAAGGATTGTGACTGTTCCCAGGCCAATCTTTTTGCCGTTAAGGGATACTTTCAGAGGGGAAGAAAGAACAAAAGCATACCGTTTGAGGTTTTTCTTCCATACTAGTTTTGCTCCTGCTAATCTTATTTGGCGAGTATGTGCAGTTTGCTCTATCAAAATATGTTCCTTACTGACAATTACAAATTTTTTTGTCTTTTCATAGAGGTCTTTGACGATGCTGAATGAAAGTTCTTCTTCTTTGAGATCAAGCGTTCCTTGTTCGACAGTCAGAAAGTTGTACAGCAACTGTGCTTTTCGACGAGTGAATAGTCCCATTGTTATCTTCTTGTCTTTAGAATTTTTATTCTACCACAATCCCTACTTTTCCCGGCAGGGCTGATTTTGCTTTTTCCTGCGTTGCTTCTTCTGCCAAAATGACTTTAATTTTACAGTTGAATTCTTTCGTGAGGAAGGGAATAGCATCAGTCATACATTTTAGTTCCATGTCTTGGGAGGTAACAGTCTTGGGAAGCTTGGAGACATCTTTGAGCACTGCTGTGATGATTCTACTGACTTCTTTCCCCTGTACTTTAAGATGTTCAACCTCAAGCACGCGTTTCATGATTTCTCCCATATTGCGAGTGACGTTGATTTCTTTTGACAATACAGAGAAGAGGTCATACATCCAAGATGGGGCGATAAACAAAGTACATTGTTTCGGTTTTTCCACTTTCGCTAACTTAAGAACGGTGCGGATGCCTTCCACGGTCTCTTTCACCAGCTCTTCTCCTGCTTCGGCCTGTAAACTTATCTTAGTCTTGTCATATGTTGGCCAGATGGAAGAAGAGATGAGTTCTTTTCCGTCGTGAAGCTCTTCGCTGAGATGGGGAGTGATGGGATTCAGAAGATGGTACCAGATTTGGAGTACCTCGTTGATAACTTTCGTGTTTCCTCCACCCCGACGAACATACCACCGCAACTGATCATACATGGCAAAGTAAACTACAGATGCCATTTCACGGAGATTATATTCTTTCATAGCTTCATCTATCTGCTTGAGATCACGATGGGTTACAGAGAGGAGCCATTGATCTAGGGAATTGGTTTTTTCATTGAGTTGTTTCAGTTGTTCTACGAGAGCATAAATTCTTTCGATAGTGTTTTTATAGTTGAATACGATATCTTCTTCCCAGACCACGTCGACGTGGGGAGAGCCAATATGAGCATAATATAAGCGCATGGCATCAACGCCGTATTTCTGGATAGCATTTGGAATGGGTTCTGCTCCTCCCTTGCTCTTAGAAATCTTGCTGCCTTTTCCCGTAACCCACCAGTTGACGATAATCCCTCGGGGCCATTTGTCTTCCGGCAAGATTCCCACATGGTTCATAAGGAATACAGGGAAATGAACGGTCTTGTGTTCTTTCCCTCCCAGATTGAAGTCAAGTGGATAGAAATAATTAAATTCGTCTTTCACGGGTTTCCATGATTCTTTTCCTTGTCCTTTACCAAGGTAAATATAATCAAAGAATTCTTCACTAAGGTCGTTTACAGCTAGTGTGCCGTTATGGACAAACTTGGAAACAATATAATATGCTGGATATAATGTAGAGTCGCTGATGGGTTCAATGATCCATTTTTGGTCGAACGGTAATGTGCTTCCCAACCAGTTGCCTAAACGGGCACAGGCGCGGTCGCTGAACCAGTCCAAGATGGCGGGAAGATTGTCGTGATACTCTTTGGGAAAGATGGTCATTTCTTTAGCTTGCTCTTTGCTTCGTTCTGTAAGTTCTTTATCAGAATAGCGGATGAACCATTGATCGTCAATACGCTGGATGACAACTTTATTTCCACAGCGGCAGATCACTTCTTCACTTAAGTCATGGAAAATATCTGCTAATCCTTGTTCCATCAGTTCTGCTTTCACTAATTCTTTAGCTTCTTCTACTTTCTTGCCGGCATATTTGCCACTTATCTCAAGCATAATCCCTTTGTGGTATTCTTCTTTGTAAATTTCTTTTTTTGCTTCTTCTAATCTGTCCATTTCATTTTGACTTTTAATATTCATACGCTGACAAATTTGTTGTGCGGGATGAGTATCCCATCCCTCTAATTTGATGAGAGCGATAGGTTCTATTCTTCGTATTTCTTCGTTATTTAATCCATACTCCTCACATTCTGCTTTGTTCATTTTTAAGTCTTTCAGAGCAATCCAATCGTAAGGAGCATGGCTGGGAACGGAAGTAACAATACCCGTTCCAATATCAGGATTACAGAAAAGGGCAGGTAACACCATTACATTCCTGTTAGCGCCGGGTGCAAGAACTTTCTTTCCGATATACTGTTTAATATCAACTTCTCTCTTAAAGAGAACATCATCTTTTTGATATTTTAATTTCTCGGCCGCTTCTTCACTTAATATCCAATTTTCTCCTTCTACCTCTACTATAACATGCTTGGCACGAGGATTTACCCACAAATTGGTCTGTCCAAAAACAGTCTCTGGCCGAAGAGTAGCGGCAACAAGATACTCATTTCCTATCTTAAATTTAAGGAGAGTATATTCATTCTTTTCCGCGTTTCCCCCTTTGGAAATGTCTGTTTCACTGGGATCTACTGCTACCGGGCCGCATTTGATACAGGCCGTGGCAAAATAGGGTTTTTGGATGAGGAGATCTTTCTGCATGAGTTTTTTGAACTGCCACTGGATGAATTTCTCATAATCAGGATACGTCGTGCAGGTGAATCGTTCCCAGTCACAGAGAAAGCCGAATTTTTTCCAGTATTCTTCTACGTAAACTTTATTAAAATAGGCAATAACATTTTCTACTTTAGTTAAGTCTTTTACTTTATGGGGTGGACAACCGTTCCGTACTAGGTAGTCAATCCACTCTGTATCATTATTCTTGACTTTATTGGCGAAGGCGATAGCCTGATTTCCTGAAGCGTGCGTGCCTACGGGGAAAAGAACTTCTTTTCCTTTAAGACGCTCATAGCGGCAGATAGCATCAGTGTAGCTGAATCCTCTCATATGGCCGACGTGGAGATACCCGGAAATGCCGGGATAGGCAAAGATCATGAAGAACTTTTCTTTATTCTTTTTAACGGTGGCTTTGCCTAATCCTTCCTCTTCCCATCTCTTTTGCCATTTCTGCTGGATTTTCTCCCAGTCAAGTGTCATAACGGGAGAAGGAGAGGAGATGTTTTTAAAGATTGTGGGTGCTGATAACGGAATTGAAAATTGTCAGACTAAAGTCCAACGTATTAAACCCTGACATTTTTCAATAAAGAAAACGTTCTTATTACTGACGACCAGCATATCGTTCAAACAAAGGGCCTAAAGCATTTTCCAACGCGGCAGTTAATCGTGCAGTGCTGGTTTCTCGTTCCGCTGCGGGGAGATCAGTCTTGCGCACAAAGCTGGTAAGATCAGCAGTGTTATCTAAAACCGCATAGGGAATCCATAACCCCGTGATGGGTTGTGGAATGAAACCGTCATGTCCTTGTTTTCGGGCTTCTTCTGCCATCCATTCTGCGTCATCGCAACCATAATCTCTAAGCATCACTTGTGTTGGAACGCGGTGAGAGAGAATGCCATGATGATCCTTGGAATCGTAACGTTCATCGTTCTTCCGCCGTGATTCTTCCGGAGGAACTTTAACGTAAAGGACTACCGCTTTGTCAATAATAGTGGACGTAAAGTTTCTGATAGTTTGTTGATAACCATGAGGAAGGGGAAATGGTGCATCTACTGCTCCTCCCCGCGCGCATTCCAACATGATGGTGGAAGTGGCATGAATATCTGGTTTTCGCAAGAGCGCTTTTTCATACCGTTCATTCAGATGCTGGTCAAGGTCGTCCCATAATTCTGGGTCTTTAAATCCACCATCATCATAGGTTTGTTTCTGGGTAAATACCCGTTCTTTTCCATTCCGTTCACGTTCAACATCAATCTCAAAGTAGGACGCAACACGGGGATAGTCGTCAATCTCTACAAGATTGCCAATATGAAGAGTTGCTCTCTGTTCCGCTGTAAGACCACGGATATGAGTGAGAATTTCGGACTTCCCGCTGGCGGGGAGAGCCCAGAGAAGGATGTTGTCAAAATTGTTGTTCATAAACTTAAATAAGGGGTACTGTTATTAAAGCATTGTTGTAATTTTATATAGAGATTTGACTATAACGTTTATAATAGCAACTTATAAAAACTCTTTTTCTTTCCTTAGTCTAAAAAAGAGGTGTCCATGAAAAACCTGGAAATTGTGCGCATCCTGAACAATATCGCTGACATTCTGGAACTGCAGGAAGTACAGTTTAAGCCGCAGGCCTATCGCAAAGCGGCTTCAGAGATTGAGAATCTCACAGAAGATATAGAAGAAATTTACAAAAAGGGCGAACTAGAAGAAATTCCCGGCGTGGGGAAGAATATTGCGGAAAAAATTGAGGAGATTCTCAAAACAGGAAAGTTGCAGTATTATGAGAAGCTGAAGAAAGAAGTAGATGTAGATATCGAACACCTTAACGAAATTCCCGGGTTAGGCCCAAAGAAGATTAAAGTGTTATACTGGAAGTTAGGAGTTAAGACTGTTGCTGATTTAGAGAAAGCATGTAAAAAGCATAAAGTTCAAGAGTTGGAAGGCTTTGGCGTAAAAACGGAAGAAGATTTTCTCAAAGGCATTGAACTGGTGAAAACAAGGCCAAAGCGGTTCCTGTACGTGCAAGCGTTACCGATGGTGAATTTTATCATAGAACGATTTTCTAAATATCCTTTTGTGGAGAATATCCAAGTCGCAGGATCATTCCGCCGGGGAAAGGAAACAGTCGGTGATCTTGATTTTTTGGTTATTTCTGAGCAGCCAGAAAAAGTAATGCAGGTGTTTACCACACTGCCGGATGTGAAAGAAGTGCTGGCCAAAGGAAAGACAAAAAGTTCCATCCGTTTGAGTGATGGTATGCAGATTGACCTGCGCGTTGTCCACAAAAAAGAATTTGGCTCGGCCATGAATTATTTTATTGGCAGCAAGGAGCATAATGTGGAACTGCGGAAATTAGCGTTGAGTAAAGGACTGACGTTAAGTGAGTATGGATTATTTACCATCAAAGGGAAGAAGTGGATAGCAGGGAGAACGGAAGAAGAGATTTATAAAAAATTAGGATTACGCTATATTGAACCAGAATTACGAGAAAGTATGGGGGAAATTGTTGCGGCACAGAAAAATACTCTTCCCCAACTGATTACTTCTAAAGATGTTAACGGCGTGTTCCACAATCATTCTACATGGAGTGATGGAAGTAATTCCTTGCTGGAGATGGCGCAACGGGCGGAGAAACTGAAGTTTAAGTTTATTTCATTCAATGATCACTATGGACATATTGGCATCACTAATCCGTTGAATGAAAAAAGATTAAACAGTTATCTCCAAGAGATTGAAAAAGTACGTAAAAAAGTGGGCATTCGTGTTTTTTCCGGAGTGGAGATTGATATCCTCAAAGATGGAACATTGCCGTTGTCCTCAAAGTTATTGAGAGAGTTGGATGTTGTCGTGGCTTCTGTGCATGTGGCGATTAAAATGCCAGAAGCGGAGATGACACAGCGAGTGTGTTCAGCATTAGAGAATTATCCCCTTAATATCTTAGGTCATCCCACGGATCGATTATTAAACATCCGTGAGCCTTTGCAGTTGAATTTAGAAAAAGTGTATGAAACGGCACGGGAGCGCGGTATTTTCTTAGAGATAAATAGTTCTCCTCAGCGTATGGATCTAAGCGGGGAGAAAATCAAAGCTGCTCGTGATAGTGGTTGCCAATTTGCCATAAGTACAGATGCCCATAGTACTGAGGGGTTGATGACCTCCTCTTTGGGTGTTCTTTCCGCACGCCGCGGATGGCTGGAGACCAAAGACGTGTTGAATTGTTGGAGCTTGCCGAAGATTGAGAAAGCATTGCAGAAATAGAATTGAACATTAGAGTTTTTCTGGTGGGACGTGAGAAAATAAGATTCTATACTTTATTGTAGGATCACTATCTTTCTCACCAAGGTGGGAAAGTTCACAAAACAGGGGAGTTGATCGTTCCAGTCTATAATTACCCCTCTTGTAACTTCTATTTAGAGCAACATTTTCAATTCCGCTTCTTTCTGTAGGATTAACGAGAAAATAACCGTAGGGATGCCAGGAGAATGTAGCTTGTCCTTTTGTTGTTGTACGTTCAATATCGGCTGCTTCTAGTAATTTTTTTACAAGATTTATATCGCTTTCTTGTCATTTTTCCTCTATTCCTGCGTACAATACATCTTCCACACGAAGGGTAAATGGTGTTGCCATAATTTTTCGAGAGGGACGTCTTTTAAAAACTTTTTGGTGGAAAAGTAGGTAAATCAAAATATAGAGAACTGCGTTGATTAGTGTAAGAAGTTTTTTAAATTGCCGGTAAACTTTGTCAGAGATGCCTTTTTACATATTACCGTTTCAGACTGTCAGAGATACGAGAGAATCATTGGAGGGAACAATGTTTAAGATCTCACCAGATAATTTATTCGGGTCGTATCGGTGTGAAGTTCCTCAAGGAACAGTGATTACTTCTATTGGTGACGGTACGGTGATAGGTGCTGACCTTGGGCCAGTTGTAAGCAGCGATAATCCTCAAAGTCCATTAGAGCATGTGTTGGTATGGAATACAAATTATATTCTTGTACGGATGGGAAATGAGACGGTTGTGCGTTATACTCACGTTCTTCCCAATATAACTATTGGCCAGCCCGTTGCTATGGGACAGCCGTTGGGTACGTTGGGGGGATATAAAGATGACCCACACCTGCATCTCTCGTTTTGCAAATCATTGTATAATATACTCTTTCCAGAACGTGTTGAGTATAGACCCCTTCCCTTGCGTCTTTCTCAACAAAATTCTCAATCCGGTAATCTTATGCCTTCTGGTTTTTTTGTTCAACAACCAGTACGTGAAGAGGATTTTTTGTCTTTGTGTTCTAGACTTGATCCTGCGTTATATGATTCTTTACAGGAGGTAAAGAAATCATCTTATTGGGGGAGTTTACAAAATGGGTCAATGGTTTTATTTTTTGAGGCAATGTTAGGATGGACATTAAGCTCTGAACATATTCAGCGCTCTGCAGAGCCATTTATGGAGCAGTTAGGGAAGATCTTTACTGGTGAATATCCTGTTGCTTCACTACAATCTGCTATGATGTTATTATACGGGGCGATGACGGGAATACATGTACGAAGGTTTCAGACTGCAAGTCGATTGTTAAGTCATCTTCCAGACAAAAACATTTAAATGTGCTCACTGTTTTGTTGTTTTATGGACCTCGTCGATGTACATTGCCATATTAACCATGAATTGTTTAAGAATGATTTAGACGAAGTCATAGAACGAGCACGGAAAGGGGGAGTGAAACGAATTTTAGTTTCTGGCGTGAACCCGGAAGCGAATTGGGAAGTATTACAGTATGTAAAGAAATATCCTGACATTCTTCGGGCGAGTTTGGGAGTATATCCCATCGATGCTTTAGGGCTTACCCCCGATGCGGTGGGATTGCCTTTTCACAAAGGGAAAATTAATCTTGAAGAGGAATTTGCCTTCTTTGAAAAGAACAAAGCGCAGATTACTGCTATTGGCGAAGTAGGCATGGACTTTCATTGGGCGGAGAAAGAGAAAACGTATAATGAACAGGCAGAGACTTTCCGTAAGATCATTCGTTTTGCCATTAAATTAAAGAAGCCATTAGTTATTCACTCCCGCAAAGCAGAAGCAGAATGTGTGCAGATTTTAGGGGAGGAGATAGCAGCTCAGGAAATTCCCGTCGTGCAACACTGTTTCTCCGGGAAGAAAGACATTATTCGCAAGGCAGCAGCATTAGGCCATTACTTTTCCGTACCCGCAAATGTCGTGAAATCATCCCAGTTCCAGACGTTGGTGAAGATTGTTGACCTTAAGCAACTGCTTACGGAAACAGATGCTCCCTGGCTGACTCCTTATGGAGAACGCAGCGAGCCCTCCTATGTGAAAGAGTCCATCAAGATGATCGCACAGATCAAAAGCATTTCAATAGAAGAAGCAGCAAAGGCAGTGTGGGAGAATTATGTGTGGGTGTTTGGTGACAAGTAGGTTTTAGAGAAAAGTAGATTTAAATCATAAATTTTATAAGTACTGTTTTTCCTGACAGTGTTATGGCAGGGAAAATATTGATTTGTCCGCAGTACGATAGTATAGATGGTCCGTTAATTTTTCTTATGGGTCCCATTTTAGGTTCGTATCGATGGCAGGATGATGCTATTCAGTTAATCAAAAATAGTGCTCCGGAATTGAATATTGCTTCTCCCCGGAGAGCAGTAGGTAGGGATACAGATTTTACAGAAGCAATGTATATAGAACAAGTAGATTGGGAGACTTGTTATTTGAGAAGAGCGGGAAAAGAAGGTGTGATTTTATGTTGGCTGGCTAAAGAAAGAAAACATAATTGTGAGAGTCCGTATGCTCAAACCTCAAGATTTGAATTAGGAGAGTGGAAAATGAGACATGAGCGGGATGGTTCTCATTTGGTGGTGGGAATTGAAGAAGGTTTTACGAACGCCCAATATATTAAAAGAAGGTTAGGGCAGGATTGTCCTGATGTTCCTATCTGCTCCACGTTAGAAGATACCTGTGCAGAGGCCATAACGTGCGTACAAGGCTAAAGTCGTTTAACGCAAGACTCTCCGTGCAATCCTTCCTTCTTCCGTAAGATCAGAGCAGAGAAAGCGGGTGATGTAATAGTTTGGTAAATATAATATTCTGGCAGTGGCTTCTTTCAGGGCATAGGCATCTTTGTAATCCAATACTGCCTGCAATTGCTCTTTCGTAAAATGATAGTCCGCAAAGAACACGGCACAGTATTTCATCTCTTTTTCTTTCTGTTGCTGGAATGGTTTTAATTCCCGATGCAGGCGAGCATCGTATTTGCGGATGATTCCCTGGAACAGCCATAACGGATGACGTTCTTTCCAGTCTACATTGGTCACACTGCCTAACCCTGCTTTTTCATAGGCGAATTTCTTGAATGCCAATTGAATCATAGAACGCACATCGCCGATGCCTTTTTTCTCTGTAAGATGGCAGATGGTTAAAAATGCGTCATACGTTGCTTTGGCACATTTATTGAATAAGCGTTCTGTGGCATTGATTTCCTCTTTCACAAATACGTCGGAGCCATATTTATCCAGAAGGAATTTTTTGCTGTTGTTCAGGATAAAAAAGTTCTTGAAGCATTGATACAGCCTGTCTTCTTCGTTAAAGCATTCGATGGAGAGGATGTTATGGGTTCGGTCTGCCAGTTTGATCTGAATGGCTTGTTCTTTGATGTTCTCCTCTTTACAGGTAAAGATCTTTGACAGATAGGCATAGTAAAAATGACGTTTATGTTTGGTAAGAAGCTGTGTGACAGCGATGATTTCTTGTACAACAGAGGGATTGATTTTTTTCTGCTGACAGAATTGAAGAAGGTCCTGTTCTAAGAATGCGAATGCTTGCCGTTCATAGGCATTGAGCTTCTTTGTTCCCAAGCTGTTTTGAGGGATGGTCTGCTCCCGGGCAAAATGGTCAAGCTGTTCTTCCACATAATCATGCAGGAGTCCGGCAGAAATGGTCTTGATGTTGGTGATATTTGCTTTCTGGAGGTCCCACACGATGTTGATGGGGTGGATGAAAGCGTTCTCACCATTCTTGCGTGGTGGAAGTTTAAGATAGAGCTGATGGCAGAGGGTGTATATATGAGCAAACAGGGGATAGAGAGGGTCTTTGGCATTGGCAAGCTTGGTGGGAGAGACTACAGTATGAATGGGCTGCCAGTGTTCTAGAACTTTGTACGCTTTATAGGGAATGGTGTTAGGTGGCATAGTGGTAACGTGGAATGGGTGTAAATTGTTAGGAGAATTTAAACGTTTCTGCTATTTTTCCGTACCGGAGGGACGAAAAAATCCGTAATGTTTATAAAGAGATAGTCTGATGAGAGGTGCTATGGAATTCGTTGTTCTGGAAGAAAGTAAAAAGCGGCTGTCCTTTCAGCTCAAAGGGGAAACTCATACGTTCTGTAATGCGTTAAAGCATGAATTACAGTTGGTGAAAGGAGTGACTCTGGCTACATATAAAATTGATCACCCTTTAGTGGGCGTTCCTACATTTTTGGTAGAGACCAGTGGTATAGAGCCACGCAAGGCGATCAAAGAGGCATTAAAAGCATTGAAAAAGAAAGCAGAAGATTTTAAGAAAGAAGTTGCCGGGAAATTCTAAGCGAAGTTTTTACAGAAAACTTTGCAAAATTCTTATTTTCAAGCAAAGTTTTCTAAGAGACTTTGAAATAGTCGTAATTTTTGTGTTTCTTGTTGATTTATGTTTTTTACTATATTTCAAAGTTCTCTACAGAAACATTTTAAACTGTTTGATATCTTACTGGTATTATGCCCCTCACGAAAAGCACTACTCTAAAATTCTATAAGCGCCGGGAGATTCAGGAAGCGTTAGTAGAACATGCCCGGCAGAAAGAAGTGGGATTCTGTTATGGCGAAGGATACGGCAAGCGGCCGGATGTGTTGCTCTATCCC
>CAYIBV010000025.1:0-12189 GCA_964361725.1 uncultured Methanosarcinales archaeon
GTGTCATAACCTATGACATTCAGTATACACTTTTATTCCTTTCTGGACAAGCCCAAAAAATCATAACGTTTTTAAATCAACGTGTATACTACAGCACCACCAATGGGGTGAGGTGTTCTGTACAACAATCATGAGACTATGAAAACCACAAAAGATATCAAAGTTCCTCAGAAGATCGTAGATCAGGTTATCGGCCAAGATGAAGCGGTAAAGATCATCAAGAAAGCAGCCCAGCAGCGCCGCCATGTCCTGCTCATCGGTGATCCCGGCACGGGAAAATCTATGCTAGGGTTTGCCCTTGCGGAACTTCTTCCCAAATCAGAGCTGAAAGATGTTCTCGCCTTTCCCAACCAGAACGATGAAAACAATCCTACAATCAAAGAACTTCCCGCCGGACATGGACGGGAAGAAGTAAAGAAATATTCCATCGATACCACACAGATTCTTAAGAACAACAACATCCTTCTCTTTACCATGGCCATTTTAACGTTGATCGCCCCCTGGTGGGTGCGCTATTATTACAAATCCGATCTTATGTTTACTGCCTTCTTTTTGGGAGGAATGCTCTTTCTGGTAGGATTTACCATTATGCTTAACATGGGCCCGCGCCTGTTTAAATCAGGGATGGGCATCGGACCAAAAGTGATCGTCGATAATTTCGGTCGAAAACAAGCGCCGTTCTTTGACGCCACCGGAACGCATGCTGGAGCATTGCTTGGTGATGTGCTCCATGATCCTTTCCAGTCGGGAGGTCTCGGCACTCCCGCTAATCTCCGGGTAGTTGCCGGCCTAATACATAAAGCCCATATGGGTGTTTTATTCATTGATGAAATTGCTACTCTCGATCCTCGAACCCAGCAGGAACTCCTCTCCGCGTTACAGGAAAAGAAATTTCCCATTACCGGCCAGTCGGAACGATCTGCCGGAGCGATGGTACGCACTGATCCCGTGCCCTGCGATTTCGTTCTTGTTGCTGCAGGGAACGTGGAAACGATCAAAGACATGCATCCCGCCTTGCGTTCCCGCATTCGCGGTTACGGGTATGAAGTATACATGAATGAAACTATGTTGGACACAGCGGAAAACAGGCTCAAGATTGCCCGCTTCATCGCCCAAGAAGTACAGAAAGAAAACGGCAAAATTCCTCATTTCTCTCTGGAAGCAATAAAAACAATGATTGAAGAAGCGAGACGACGGGCTAACCGCAAAGGCCATTTAACGCTTCACCTTCGTGGATTAGGAGGATTAATCCGTGCTGCCGGGGATATCGCCAAAGAACGTAGTGCTCCCTTTGTCCTGAAAGAACACGTCGATGAAGCAAAGAAACTGGCCCGCTCTTTAGAACAACAGATTGCCGATCAATTCATTGAACGCAAAAAGCAATATGAAGTTATCATAACCACTGGAACGCGAGTGGGACGTGTCAACGGCTTAGCAGTGATTGGGAGCGGTTCTGCCTATTCCGGGATAATTCTTCCTATTGAAGCCGCCGTTACGCCGGGTGGAAAGAAACATGAAATCATCGCCACAGGAAAATTAGGGAAGATCGCCAAAGAAGCCGTGCATAACGTCTCTGCTATCATCATGAAATACTTTGGAGAGGATATTAAAGAAACGAGAGATATTTTCGTACAATTTTTACAAACCTATGAAGGCGTGGAAGGAGATTCTGCATCTATTGCTGTTGCCACTGCCATTATCTCCGCACTGAAAAATGTTCCCATAAAACAAGACGTCGCCATGACTGGCTCTCTCTCAGTACGGGGAGAGGTCCTTCCTGTAGGAGGCGTTTCCTCTAAAGTAGAAGCCGCTATTGAAGCCGGCATTAAAACCGTGATTGTTCCCAAAGCAAACCTGCAGGATATCGTCTTAGACAAACTCACTCTTTCCAAAGTGACCCTCATTCCCGTTACCTCCATTGAAGAAGTATTAGACTACGCTTTGGATTGGAGTGGACAAAAAGACCTTAAGAATCACATTTTCAATGGGAAGAATGGGACAAAACAACCAAAATCTTTAAAAACAACTCATTAATCTGACTATCTATGGCACGCTCACAACAACGATCATTGCGTAAAGTATCCGGAGGGAGGTATCACCCCCAACGCACAAAACGAAAATTTGAGTTAGCAGGCTTTCCCCTCATGACCAAACTGGCGAAAGAACGAAAAGTTAAAGTGGAACGCACGTTAGGAGGAAACCAAAAACAATCTCTTCTTACTGGAAACGTCATCAACGTCGCAGATACAAAAGGAAAAACCGTGAAGATAGATATTCTCAACGTTATCAAAAATCCCGCAAACCCTAACCTTGTACGACGTAACATTCTCACTAAAGGAGCGATCGTTGAAACAAAAATGGGAAAAGTACGAGTAACAAGCCGACCTGGACAGGAAGGCACCATTAACGGCGTGTTGATGTAATGTTCTTATGATAGATCCGCTTGTATTAGAGGAAAAGGTTCAATCTCTTTATTCATCCCATAGAGGAGAGGAAGAAAGAGGAGAAGTAAATTGTATGAGTGCGGCATTTTTCTTGCTAGGTCTCTCAGACGCTGAAAGGTACATTGATCCCAGCGACAGAGCGGTCTATGCTACTGTAGAAAGAAGCACACCAGTTTCAGATTTAAAAGAAGCAGGTTTTATTGTAGTTCGAGGTGTCCAGATTTCCTCATCACGAGGGATGGGGATGACCAGAATTTCTTTTACCGACGGAACAAAACCAATCCAGCATCTTGCCGTCGTGCGTCATCGAGAACTAGGGATTCTGTGTGACAGACCAAAGTTCAATGCCTTTTTTCGTCCTTCTGTACCTTTTACAGAATTCCAGAGAGAATTCAGAGCACTTGAGCACCAAAAGATGTACTCTCATATCACTTTTGAGTTTTATCAGCTATAACATCAACTGATGGTCCCTTTTTGTCCACTGTCCCAAGCTTTCTTTCTCGTAAATTTTAACATTTTAGACAGTGTTATATAAACCCACTGGACCACTGGTCAACCCCGGCTGGAGTTTATATACCCCCTCTTCTCTCACTTTCATCAACAACAAGGAGGTGATAGAGTATGACGGATTTAACAACCAAAACCATTCGGCGTTTATTCCAGCAGCAGATACTGGACTTGACACGCAAGACAGTACTTTGCAAAGAAGACACCTTCGATTATCAATTTAGTGAGAGGTGGTTACGATGAATTTTCAGGAACGCATTACATATTTATTATATAAGTACAACCAGCAGACATACCAAGAACAGCCCATGATTCGCAGCAGGCAAACCTTCCTTGACGACTTTGATGTCATGGAAGAACTCGCCCTCCAGCCCCAACACCACCTCTGTGTTTGAACTGGAAAGAGATAAAGAATATAAAAGAGTGCGCACCCTATGTGGTTATGGAAGTCTTTACCCGGACAGAATTGCGCTTACGGCAGCAGGAAATCATCGCTAAGATCAAAGCCGGTTCATTGTTCATTCACCCCACCGACACCATTTACGGTATAGGGTGCAATGCACTCCTTTCTTCTTCTGTACAAAAAATCAGAACACTCAAAGAACGCCCCACCACCCCTTTCTCCATCTGGGTTCCCTCCCTGCAATGGATTCAGGACAACTGTATTCTGTCCCCGGAAGGAAACGAATGGCTGAAGAAACTTCCCGGACCATATACATTGATTCTTCCTCTCAAGGACAAGAACATAGTTACTTCCAATCTCGCCCCGGGACTTAATGCTATCGGTATTCGCTATCCTGACCATTGGTTCAGCAAAATAGTAGAAGCAGTGGGAGTACCCATCGTCACCACTTCTGCTAATAAACATGGAAAACCATTCATGACTTCTCTGGAGAATCTTGATACCGAGATTGAACAGGGTGTGGAATTTATGATTTATGAAGGGCCAAAAGAAGGAAAGCCTTCAAAGATCATTGATTTGGTGGAAGGAAAGATAAAAGAAAGATAAAACGAACTGCGTATAACTCTTGTTTTAATATTACTCGCCGAGCGCCAAAAGAGTTATTAAGATAACCCAAAGTCGATGAATGTTATGAATAAACAGTTAGTTGATTGGATATTGATTATTGTTGGAATTTGGTGCATTTTAGCTGAACTTGGTCTTTCCACATATTTAGGTACATTCATACAACCAATAAGTACAGAAAGAGCTACATTAAATCGTGTTTTGTTCCCTTTAATTTGGCCTTCTGTTATAGGAGTACTCTTTATTTTAATAGGAATTTTCTTATTGGTAAAAAAAACAATAGTTCGGCACTCGGCTCCTTCTGAAAAAATTTTTAACTAATAGGTGTTGGAATTTTTTGTGGATAAACAGTGACAAAAAATAAGATAAATCTAATTTAGTGGAGGGTTGAATTTTATTCTGGAGAACAACAATACTTAAATAAAAAAATACTCTCTTTACCCAAAATGAATCAAAAAAATGTAAGAGAATTACAAGCATACGTTAAAAAGTTTGTCGATGAAAGAAATTGGCAAACTCCCGCATCGGATATTTTAATCCATATGGTTGAAGAGTTGGGAGAAGTTGCAAGAAATGTTTTAAAGATGAAGAATTATGGTGGGCAACACACTTCAGACTCCAAGAATAATATGCCTGAAGAACTTGCTGATGTATTCTATTTGTTGTTAAAACTGGCGAACGAGTCTAATGTTGATTTAGCAGATGCTTTTGTCCAAAAAATGGAGAAAAATTCAAAGCGATTCCCTCTTATCAATAAATCAGATTGAGATTTATATTTTCTTAGTAAGTATGTTATCGTTTCCACTAATTTCTTACACAAAAAAATCTATGGTCGACTTCGCCAGAAAGGAAAGTGCTGAAGTTTTCTAAACAACATTAATACCCAATTTGTTAATATCCTGTTCTAGTTGTCCTGCATCTTTGAATAAGATAGTTTTAAAGCCAAAAGATTTAGCCGTCTCTAATGCTTTTTCTTTGTCATCAATCAGAATTGCCTCTTCCGGTTGGACATCTAATTTACTTAATGTTTTTATTAATGCTTCATAAAAAATGGACTCTTTCTTAGTACCCCCAACATCAAACGAAAAAACAAAATCATCAAAGTATTGTTTAAACTCATATTTCTCATCAAGATACTTTACTCTTTCTTTAGTATTCCCAGAAAAGATAATCAATTTGTATTTCTTCCCCAATTTTAAAACTAACTCTTTCATTCTTTTATTGGGAGTATACGAAGAATACCAGATTTCTCTTAATTTTCTGGTATTCGACAAATTAATCTTCAATTCTTGAGCCACTTTTTTCCAAAATTCTTCCGGCTCAATCTTTCCTCGATAAAATAATCCCCCTAAAAAACCCTGCTTTCCATGAAATAATTGCTCTAATCTTTCTCGAGGAACTTGAACTTTAATCACAGAGTTCATCTTCTCAAAAGCAATATTTGTCCCATCGCTAAAATATACTCCCCCCAGATCCATCACAATGGCTTTAAACATCTTTAATCATCTTTAATGCTTTTTGTTTCTCTCTTTCGGATCTTCTTTATCTTAGCGATAAAGAACCCCTCCGTATCATTATCCTGCGGCCATAGACGCATTGTATTCTTAATAGAAAGACCATACACTGCGCCATTAAATTCCAATATCGCCGGACTGGTCTTTAATCCTTTCAGCACTGTGGGAACAATCACGGCATCAGGATGTTTCTTCAATAAAGAATCAACCACTCCCTCATTTTCCTCTGGCTCCACACTGCATGTAGAATACACCATCTCTCCTCCCGGCTTCAGGTTGCGGAATGCCGCTTCTATCAACAGCTTCTGCTGCTGTGCTAATTTCGTAATCATCAGCGGGTTCCACATGCGAATTGTCTTTAGGCTTTTACGAATCGTTCCTGTGCCGGAACAGGGAGCATCAACCAATATCTTATCAAACTGAAAATCCACAAAGCGATGGCCATGCTGCAGGGTTATCACCACGTTCGTTAATCCGCAGCGCTGCACATTAATCCCCAGCGATTGCAATCGCAACCCTTTATAATCATTGGCTACCAATAAACCTGTATTCTTCATCATCGCTGCCATCTGCGTGGTCTTGCTTCCGGGAGAAGCGCACATATCCAACACCATTTCTCCTGGCTTGGGATTCAACACCAATGGAGGAATCATAGACGCCGCTTCCTGCACGTAGATTTTCCCCACTTGAAACTCCAGAAGGTTTCCTACATCCCTGCGTTCAGGATTATCAATCCAAAATCCCTCCTTGCACCAGGGAATCTGCTCCAACCTCCATCCTTTTGCTTTAATGCTTTTTGTTGTTTCTTTCACCGTTGTAAGCAACGTATTGACACGGATGCTTCTGCGTAAGAACGATAATGAATACTTTTTAAATTCCTCAAAATCCGTCAAGAGGGAATATCGTTCTATAAATGCTGGTTTAAATTCAATAGTTTCTGTACTGGGAATATGTACGGGTTCCATATCTTCCAAAAATAGATAAACCATTTATAATAGTTCCTAAAATTTAAAAAGGAATTACTGTAATAGGAGTGTTATGACCAAAATCTCCTGTATCGGCGCCGGAAACCTCGGAGCAGCTATTGCCTATGAAATCGCTTCCCGGGGAATAGCAGATGAAATCGTGTTAGTGGATATTCTCAAAGATCTTGCCGAAGGACAAGCAGCTGATATCCAGCAGGCTTTTCCTTTTCAGAACAGAACAAAAGTACATTCTGGAGACTATCCTGCTATTGCCCACTCTGACATAATCATTATCACCGCCGGAAAACCACGAACGTCTGACATTAAAGACAGGCTGCAGCTGGTAGAAATTAATATTAAAATTGTAAGTTCCATTCTTCCAGAAATCAAGAAATATTCGCCAAACGCCATCATCATTACTCTTACTAATCCTATGGACATCATTAACCATTTTATTTACAACCAAAGATTTGCCCGTGAGAAAGTCATTGGTTCAGGAGGACAGCTTGATTCTTCCCGATTTAGGGTAGCATTAGGATGGCCCGAAAAACACGTGGAAGCATACGTGTTAGGAGAACATGGGGAAGATCAAGTGCCTATTTTTAGCAAAGTATTCATTGATGGAGAAAAAAGAGTATTTTCAGAAGAAGAAAAAAAACAAATTAAAGAAAAAATACGGCAAACAGCATTAACCGTCATCCAGAAAAAAGGGGCAACCGTGTTCGCTCCTGCCTCCCATACCGCAGACATGGTAGAAGCAATCGTCAAAGACCATCAGAAAGTGATGATCTGCTCGGTGAATTTGGAAGGGGAGTATGGATTGAAAGATGTCTCCCTCGGTGTGCCAGTTATTCTGGGAAATAAAGGGGTGGAAAAGATTGAACTGTGGGAATTGGCTCTTGAAGAACGGCAACAGTTGCAGGAAGGGGGAAAGAAGTTGCAGGATGCAATTAGGCAACTCACAACAAAAGCTATATAAACGTCCTTCTTTTTACTTCCCATAGAGGTGATTCCATGGTTATCAACGTCGCTATCAATGGTTTTGGTCGCATCGGCCGGATGTTCTACCGAGCAGCATATAAAGACCCTAAAATCAATATCGTTGCCGTTAACGATTTAACCGATACTAAAACTTTGGCGCATCTTCTCCAATACGATTCTGTTCATGGTCCATTCCCAGAAAAAGTTACATTTGATCAAAGTTCTATTATTATTGGAAAGAAAAAAATTAAAGTTATTGCCAAAAAAGACCCCACACAATTGCCATGGAAGCAATTGAAAGTTGATGTAGTGGTCGAATCCACTGGAAAGTTCACCAAACCGCAGGATGCTGCTATTCATCTTACTGCTGGAGCGCGAAAAGTCGTTATCTCCGCTCCCTGTAAATGCGAAAAAAATGTCTGTCCCCTCAATACCACCACGCTGGTGTATGGGGTCAACCATCAAACCTATAACAAAAAGAAACATCACATCATATCCAACGCTTCCTGTACGACCAACTGCGTTGCGCCAGTACTAAAAGTAATCCAAGATGCTATCGGCATCAAACGATGTTTCTTTACCACCGTTCATGCCTATACCGCTGACCAAAATATAGTAGATGGGCCACATAAAGATTTGCGCCGGGCTCGTGCTGCTGGACTAAATATTGTGCCAACGTCTTCTGGTGCTGATGTTGCGACGATTGAAGCTATCCCCGCATTGAAAGGACGAATTCGAGGATTTGCCTTGCGTGTTCCTGTCGCCGATGGCAGCATTACGGATTTTACGATTGAGACAGAGAAGAACGTGACAGCGGAAGAAGTCAATAAATTACTGCAGAAAGAAGCCAACGGGAAGTTTAAAAAGATTATACAGTATTCAGAGGATGAGCTTGTTTCTTCCGATATTATTCATAATCCTCATTCGGCGATTATTGACTCCAAACTCACAAATGTTGTAGATCGGCGAGTTCTCAAAGTAGTAGCGTGGTATGATAATGAATGGGGCTATTCTAATAGGTTGGTGGATATGGTCAAGTGGATAGCATAAAAAAATTCTTTTCTCTTTATTACCTTTTCCTCAACACAAAATACAATCCCACTCCCACCAGGACAGCGATGACTTCATACAGCAGCAACTCTCTCTCAAAGAAGAACAGCATGGCCACGCACGTTACAATACCTAAAAATGCCGTCACACTAAACCGCCCGATATTCCATGGCGCTTTATATGCCCTCTGGCTATCTGGTACTTTATACCGCAGCACCAGCAGAGAAATATTCACCCCGATATATACCACAAATATTCCTACATCTGTTAATAATGCCACATTCTTTATATCCCCACCAAGCAACAATCCACTCAGTGCCAGAACCCCCACAACAATAACGGAAAAAAAAGGTGTTCCTCTTTTTCCCACTCTGGCACAGATTGCCGGAAGCGACTTATTACGCGCCATGCCATACAACAATCGAGATCCCACAATCAAGATAAACAAGACAGTGTTAGATGTAGCAAACAACGCAATAACTGTCAGCACATACCCCGCTTGCGGCAGGACTTTCGCCACCACCTCTGCCAATGGCGCTTTTGACTGACCCAACTGTTCTGCTCCCAAAATACCCACCGCCGCCAGCGACACGAGAATATACAACACCACAGAAATCACCAGCGACCACAAAATCGCTTTAGGAACCACTCGGCGAGCGTTCTTTGTCTCTTCAGAAATATTCGCCACATTCTCGAATCCGATAAACGCAAAGAAGATTAACACCGTAGCGCTCAACACTCCTACCATACCATTATTCATGGCAAAGAAATCCACCGTGCCCCAGGTATATTTTGGCACATAGTATGCTCCCAACACAATGACTAACAACAGACCGCCAATTTCCAGAAGCGTAGCAAACATATTAAATTTCGCCGACTCTTTAATCCCCCAATAATTCAGCAGGGAAAGGAGAATCAGCAACACAGCGGCAATAATCAGAATATCCCCTCCCACCAGAACGGAAAAATACCCCGCAAAACCAAGAGCCACCGTTGTTGCAGACACAACCACCGTAAAGAACATCACCCATTCTATCACAAACGAAAGCCCCCTCTTCCCGAAGGCATGCTTGGTATATTCATACTCTGCCGCCTCTTTAGGATACATGGAAGCAAGTTCCGCATAACTCAATCCCGTAAATGCCGCCACAATGGCCCCAATGAGAAATGACAGCCACAACGCATTTCCTGCTACACCCGCACCTACACCAATGATGGCATAAATCCCTGCACCTAGAATAATCCCCATACCATAAAATGTAGCTTCTAATAAGCCAATATTTCTTTTCAACGTATACTGCTTTGCCATTTTCTCTTTCAGAAAACTATTATTTAAACGTATTTAAACGTTCCGAAAGGAAGTGACTGACAATTTATTCAAAATACACTTTCTGGATTCCCCGCACTTTCTTCACTCTCTGTACTAACCCCACCAACTGTTCTAAATCTCGGGGAATAACTCTAAAAGAACATTGTACCCGTTTAACGTCAACCATTTTCGCTTTTGCTTCTTTCACAGAAAACCCCGCCATGGCAATAGTATGCAGTACATCCGCCAGCATTCCGCTTCGTTCCTGTCCCTCTACATAAAACTGAATCTTCTGGCCGAATGAATCTTTCCACTGCACGGACACCCACCGCTCCATTTCTTTTTGCGCCGCTCGGCAATCTTCTTTATGCACTGATATCACTCTGCGCTTTGTCACTAATCCCACAATCTTTTCTCCCGGAAGGGCCTGACAACACTGAGCAAGAGCGCACACTGCTCGAGGAAATGACACTGACTCCACAAGAACACCCACATCCTCCACCACATTTGGTTTAATCACACGAAAATACAGGGGAGCTAACTTCTCATGTTCTTTCAGATACTTCCTAATCTTCTGTCTGGCCCGAGCAGACTTCACAAACTTAATCCAGTTTCTTCTGGGCTGCTGACTTTTGTTTGTCACAATCTCTACGACATCTCCTTTCTGCAATTCATGCTTCAGCGGCACAAACTTCCCATTAACTCTGCCCCCCACCGCAGTATTGCCAATTTCTTCATGGACAACATACGCAAAATCCAATATCGTTGCTCCTAAAGGAAGCTCTTTCATCTCTCCTTTAGGAGTATAACAATAGATCTTATCTCCAAAGACATCAATCTTTGCCGACTCTAAAAATTCATTGCTGTCTTTTTGAAGGTCAAGAACATTTCTCAGCCAGGCAATCTTCTTTTCAAAAAAGTCATCAGATTTTAGTCCTTTATAGCGCCAGTGCGCGGCAATGCCCTCCTCGGCAAATTCATCCATTTCAGGCGTGCGAATTTGCACTTCCACAATCTTGCCCTTTTTCATATGCACTGCAGTATGGAGAGAACGATAGAAGTTAGGTTTAGGGTAGGCAATGTAATCTTTTAATTTCCCTTCCAAAGGTTCATACGTTTCATGAAGCAATCCCAGAACAATATAACAATCTTTCACTTCCGGGACAATGACCCGTATTCCCAAAAGATCATGCATCTCATCCAGCTTGAACCCACGCTCTGTAATCTTGCGGTAAATGCTGTACATTGTCTTGGGCCGCCCTTTAATCTTTACCACATCTATCTTTCCCTGAAGAACAGAAGTAATTTCAGTAATAACAGTATCAATATCTTTTTCCCTCTCTTCCCGCGACTCTTCTATATAATTCATAATTTCCTGATACTTTCGAGGATTAATGATCTTAAACGCCAGATCTTCCAGCTGGCTTTTTATGTTCTCCACTCCCAAGCGATAGGCTAAAGGAGCGTAAATCTCTAATGTTTCATGGGCAATCCTCTGCTGCTCTTCAGAAGGAAGAACCTCGATCGTCCGTAGATTATCCACTTTATTTGCCAGCTTAACAATCACCACACGCACATCCCGCAACGTGGTAAGAATCAATTTCCGCAGTGCTTCCGCTTCCAATTCTTTATTCTTAAACTTCAGCTCCTGAACATTATTCTGCTCTAAGACTAATTGTGCTATTTCTTTTCCAAACTCCCGCTCTACTTCAGAAGAAAGACACTCTTTCAACACCCCATGCAACAATCCCGCAGCAATAATCTCCGGTGAAGCTCTGCTTTCTGCAAGAAGTTTCGCCACCCGCACATTATGGTCAAAGTAAGAATCACCAGCCAGCCTTTTTTTCCCAGAGAGATAGCGTTTCGCAAACGTTACTCCTCTCTCAAATAAAGACAGCGCTGAGACATCATAACGGCTCTTTGTACAGAACTCAAGAAATTCTGTCTCGTGCATAGCACAGGAAGGGCATTTCTCTTTAAAAAGATTTGTGAAATAGAGTTAATGATGGTTAAATGAGAGTTAATGATGTTAAGTCTGGGGGACTTTAGCGACCGAAAGTAAATCTCCTCTTTTCGCCGCAAGGCGAAACAATATTAAATAATGAGGGAGCGTAGTCCCCCCGAGTACAAGAAATGAAGCAAGGACTTCATTTCTGTACAGAAATAAAGTAGTTTCTTTATTTCTTGTAACGCAGACCGCAGTCGAGCAACGCAGAGTTTGTCCGTTCCGATGCAAGAAGGAATAGTTTTCCCTTCTGCACAGAAGGCTTTTCGCCTTCTTGTGCTTGCGTTCTTAGAGTTTGCTGTCCCGTAGAAGTGCCCGCCTAAAGTTCTAGTGTTTCTTTTGTTTTGTCCAGAATACGTTTTGCTAATTGAAGCAATTCTTGGTATT
>CAYIBV010000026.1:0-12123 GCA_964361725.1 uncultured Methanosarcinales archaeon
GATAATGACTGCAACTATGGCCACAATCACCCAAACTGGTGCGAATTCTATCTTAGAATGATATTCATCAAAGTACCGGGTCAGTCCGCCTTGTCCGGAAGGCAAGCGTAGTTTATCTTCGGCCATTTTAAGATTAGAAATGGTGCTATTTTATATAATTTTGGGTGCGAAGGAGGGGGAAATGAGGATAACGGGTGTTATGTCGAATTTTTTGTCGTCTAGAATGGTACACTCCTTGCGGAAAAATTATCACTCTTAAACACTGGCACCTACGGACGTGAACGACCATCTCTTAACGGGACGCATTATGTGTTACAAAGAAAATTAATGATGCGCTTGTTTCCATAAATAATCAAAATGTTTTTTATACATCTCTGCTAAATTATTACTCTTAACAACAATGGCCATCATATCTGGGTCCCAAATTATTTGTAAAACTTTGTTTCCATAGATATGAACCTCAATAGGACTGATGAATTCTTCACCGGTGAACCTCATTTGCATTGGCTTAGGCAATAGTGAAACTCTTCGTGTATAAATAAGTTTATAAGGGATCTTTAAACGCACCACATCATTTACAAATTTCTCGCGGTATATTGGAAGATTCTCTTTCATTTTTCTACTAATACTAAAAGCAAGAACGGGCTTTATTTCCCTTATAATATCTTTATAAGCAGAAATTACCCCTTCCTTTCCCTTGAAAACCTCAATTGAAGTTTGCGAAATATTTTCGAGATAAATTTTCTGCAGTATTGGCATGGTCTTATCTAATATTGCACGCTGTTCATCCATATAATTATACAAATTTAATGGATCTGCTGCCTGAAAATATGTTGTCTGACCTTGTTTATAAACAGATACCAAACCTTTTTCTTTCAGCTTTTCCATGACATCATAAATATTAGTTCGATGGAATCCAGTAGATTTTGAAAGTGTTCTTGCTGTTGCCCCTTTAAGCTTAAGTAAAGAATTATACAAAGTTTGTTCGGAGGCACTAAGCCCTGGAAGCAAATTTTCTTGTAACATGTGTCTAATAAAAGACAGATAATATTTAAATGTTGCGGTATAATGTTACTACAAAATAGAAGCAAATAAAATTAAGTGAGGGGAATAACAATGTCATACCAATATAAAGCAAGCATTTCACTTCGTGGAAAAGTGGCAATAGCAATAGGCGTTTTGACAATGTCTGGGGTTGCTATGTGCCTTGATAGCCGTATACGTGATAGGTATGAGGCTACGAGGTTATATACTCAAGCACTTCAGAAAGCAGACTTAAACGGGGATGATGTTTTGTCACCACATGAAAAAGTTGGATTATACAGGGGGATGGGTTTTACGGGTTTAATTGATTTAACCAACGATCCAATCGGTCAAGCATATCTCACGGAATTTCACAGCCTGCAAGGTGAGGAAGTAGATATTGATTTTGTCAGAAAAGTAATTTCCGGCACTAAGAGATATCTAAATGAGAAATAAAATGAAAAAAAGTGAACAACTGCAGGGATTAGAAAATAAAATTATTGCTCATCTAAGAGGCACATCTAATTATGACTTTAGGGATATAGCAAAGTCTACGTCTTGGCCATATGAAACACAGGAAAGGCCATTCCATGAATGTTTTCATGGCGGGATTTATTATGAATTTTACACATTTATTTCAGTAAAGAGGAAAATAATTGGTCTGAACGGAAAGATAGGAATTACGTACCATTGTTATGAACCCGGTAATCGTAGTTTTTCCGGCCTTGGTTCTGCAGGTCGTTGGGATGCACAAGAAGCAGCTAATCATGCGACTAAAATACATTATCCAATTTTTGTGGATTATGATGATGCTTATAATAAGTTAAATTTGTTTTATTTGAATCTACGAGAAAACTCTAAGCTTTAGGCTCAGCGAGCAACTCTCACAATCTTTTTATGGTTTTTATTTTTTTTTATGGGTCTAATACCCTACTGCTTGTAGTGGTTATCGATGTTAACAATCGATGACCATGAAAGATTAAAAATACCCCGCAGCAAGCTGCGGGGTATTTTTATTTTCCAGCCAGAAATGATTGCCATTCAAATTAGGTCAAAGCTTCTTGCAGAAGATTTTAAGAGGCATTTTGAGCTGTTATGGAAAACAGCAAAAAAGTAACGACACATTTATATATAAATCTATATAATGAGTAGTATAAATTAATATAATTGGTGAAATTATGCAAGAAGTCATCCACTACCCAAATCTGAAAACAATGCTTATGGTAGAGAAAGTGCTCAAAGACGCAGAAACAACTCTGAGCAGAAAAGAAATAAAAGAACGATTGCCAACACAAATAATGCACCAAACTTTAAACGTCATTTTAGACTACATGGAGCAAAGAGGATTAATTCTTGATGGGCATAAAGGGGTTCTTTGGACACATAACGACAGCCCCAAACTCAGAGAGGCAATTGGCCGAGGCACCGAAATATGACTTTCAAAGGAAAAGAAGTGAAAGTAGTCCTTTCTGCTAGAGCGACTGAACAATTCAATGAGTTGAATCAGGTTGTTGGAGATGAGTTGAAAAGAGGGGTTACTTCTTCCATTCATCAGTCAATCTTAAAATCCATCGACAGAGTGAAAGGATGGCTCAAAGACAATCCTTTTGTTGGCGACCAAGTAAAGAAAGGACAGATACCGGATTGTTATATTGAGGAGGCTGGCATTACAAACCTTTGGAGAATTGAGTTATCAAATTACTGGAGGCTTATGTACACCATCCAATCAAATGAGGTCGAGGTCATTGATTTTGTACTGGATATTATTGACCATAAAGAATACGATAAGAAATTTGGTTACAAAGGAAAGTAGCGCCCCACCTTAATGACTACTCAAGACGGTGCCAGTGTTTCTCTGCACGACAACAAAAAACTTCTCGCTTCGCTCGACCTGAGCGTAAACCTCAGGCGACATAACCTCGTTAAGTGCAATAAATCAGGAGTACTTGAAGAAAAAATCTTAGAGGGCAATTTCGCAATGAACTAACGGGGGTCGCCTATAACGGAACTATTCATTCGGAATTGAAAAGAAATTACCTCTCCCTAAAAAGAGGAAGTACTTCTGAAGCAGTTCCATCCTGAGTAACACGATTTAGATACAAACGAACTGCAAGGGACAAATCAAGTTTAAGATATGCTAGATTTTTACCAACAGTTCTTTCCACAAAAGGAAGCACTTCTGGTATCTCGCCTGACACACTGAATAATCTACTATAGTGACCAATAACATCCTGGTTTACATGCGTGAATCTTTCTGGGGCACGGCTTTCTATAGAAATGCGTTCTGGCCAATCTGTCCAAACTCTGAACGTCGTTTCTCCCCTCCCGCACAATCTCATATCATACAGCCGATCTAACTCATATGTTCTCAACACTAACGACCCTAATATTGGCACCCTTCCTTCTCGTCCAAATACTTTTACTCTTTCTTGAAAATAGTCCTGCTGTTCAGTATTGAATTCGCCTGTTCTTTCACTAAACTCCTCTCTTCTTGTCCAGTAAGCATGGGGTGGCGAATAGAGATCAAAAAGATGCCCTAATAATTCTACTTTCTCATTACCCACCATTTCATCAAGATCATTCTGTACGCGAGTTCTTATTTCCTTTTCTATCTCCCACTGCAAACCAACTTCATGATGCCAAGTTACGGTTGTTGTCATTTTGAATCATTTGTCAGTTACAACAGCTGACTATATTAAGTTTATTTACCCCTTTTGGAGGTAAAGATTAGAAAGATTTAAATAAAATCACCAATTCTGCAACCACATGGAAACAGAACTGTTCCGGGAATTGGGATTCACTGATAGAGAAATTAAGGTATACTTGGCATTATTAGATTTAGGATCAACAACTGTTGGCCCAATAACTTCAAAAACAAAACTTCAAGCTGCTAAAGTATATGAAACACTAGAGAAACTTAAAGAGAAAGGTTTGGTCAGCTTCATTATGGTTTCAAAGACAAAATATTTTCAAGCCTCTGATCCTCAAGAGATTTTACATCTATTAGATGAACGAAAGCGACGATTTAAAGAGATTCTTGAGGAACTTAGGCTAAAGCAAAAAGACCATGAGCCAAAACAAGTAGCAGTAGTACATGAGGGATATAAATCTTTCAAAGCATTATTTAATAGAATTGCAGATGAACTTAGCAAAGGAGATTTTTACTTCGCTTTCGCTTTCAAAGAGGAATATTATACCCCTGCTGTATCATTATTCTTAAGAAATTTTCACAAAATACTTGAGGAGAAAAAAATAGATGATAGAGCTATTGCTCATCATAGTGTTAAGAAGCATATCCAAAATGCGTTTGAGGGAAACAAAAATATAAAAATAAGATTTACGAAAAATAATACGCCTCTTGGTGTTATCATCATAAAAGATAAAGTGATAAACCTCATTTGGGGAGACAGACCAACAGCAATAGAAATTATCTCTGAACAGATACAGGAACAATATAAGAGATTCTTTTTAGATTCATGGAAAACGGCAGGTTCCTGACTCAAAGCAAATCAAAATTCTTTCTTATTTCAGTAATTAATTCATTATTCAATCTCTTAATCACTACTTTCACTTTCAAAACAAATTCTTCAGAGTTCCTCAACAATTCTTCTGCTATTTCTTTGGATACTTCGTCTTTTTCTGTTGTTACATAATATTATAAAATAAAATTAATGAAATTCTAGTACGTGTCGGTCTGCGTCATAACTTCAACCTTCGCTATGCTCAGGTTGACTTTGGCATAAAGCCTCGGAAACATAACGCCATTATGCTTAATTCGTTCATTACCAAACTACAAGAAGATAATCACTCAGGCAACTTCTGCTTCCCGGTCAAGGTAATAATGTTGGCTTCAATGTCAATATCTACTTCTGTCAGATTGTTGATGATGATATCATTCCCCATCAAGTAATAGGAAATATTCCGTAAATCACGGATACGCACTTTTTCAATATTCTTAAACTCCAGAACTTTCTTGGGCACTTTGGCTTTCAAGTGGGGGTTATTTTCATCAAACAAGCCAATGAATGCGGACCAGAATCCTTCCCGATCTTCTCCCGGCTTGCGGCTAATAGTTACACTTTTGGCTTTATAGGTTGCCATACTTTACCGTACGAAGCGCTCACTTTTAAATGTTGTGACAATTTTCTTCAGATGGAGGTAATACGACACGCCGAACGAAATAAGAAAAAAGACAATGGTCAACGTGCGATTCACCCACAGCGCACCAAGCAAATATCCCAGGAAAAAACCTAAGATAATTAAGACAAAAGGGACTATGGGTTCTTTAAACCGCTTCATGTAATAAATTCTTCCTGCCAATAGTCCTGAACTAAAGATAGAAACATAACTCCAAAGAGCATTTCGCAATAACACAGAGATAACAAACCCTAATGCCAAGAACAGTAACGCGGTAAGTTCCGGCCATTGATCTTCTAATTTAAGAGGCATGTTATTTGTTGGAACGGACGAACCAGTACACTCCTCCATAGATTGCCGCTATGGCTAACGCAATGACTAATCCCGCGGCTGTTTTTGTCAAGAGCAACACTAACGCCACAAACGTCAGGACAACACCAGTATAATATAATGGCCGTGAGCCAAGGAAGATAGCCATGCCATCCAGTTGTGGTAAAGGGATGAACGAACATAATGCCATCACTAAATTAAAAACCAACCCTTTCTGAAAGAAGTAGCTCTCAGGAAAATAATATCCTAAGAAAGCACAGATTAATGCCAGAAGGATATTTCCCATCGGCCCCCAATACCCCACCATGCCATTAGCCCAATAGGAAAACCCATAACGAAATTCACCTAACCGTTGCCGAACCATAAATGAGGTAAATGCCCCACCCCACAATACAAGAGGAACTCTGCCGACAGTGACAAACGCAAGAATCAATGAAATCAACATTCCCGTCCACCAAATCTTAAACTCGGGCTTATGGCCTTCTGCCAAACCGTATATTTTCTGGCAGGAGAGACGAAACAGCAGCGAGACACCGGCTACAACGGCAGCAGTGATAAAATGGGTCAATCCCACAGCAAGATTGAATTCTTCCTCCCCCCAGTCACGGAACGAGAAAATAAATCCAAATGCCAGCATTCCTACTATCAACCCAACTAATTCTTGTTTGGTAAAGCGGAAATCTACCTGCATCCGCGACCATAATTCCTGTCTGCTCACCATCTTTTTTAATCGTATAATATGGAAGAGATATATAAAAGATTTGGTTTTACACGAAGAAGCAGGAAAGAGAAATGGGGGAAAGAAAGCAACAGGCATTAAATACACTCATTCTCTAGAGAGGCGATGTTTTATAAAGAGACAGCAGTTTGGATAGTATATTGTCATTTAATAGTAATCAATATGGTAAATGTAATAGTTAAAGGACATGAATTTAGTATGTTTAATGTCAGAGATTCGTATAGCCGAAGAGCTGTGCAATTTAAGAACAATATCCTTGAATCTCTACGGAAGATTGGTATTAAGGAAGATGATGTAGAAGTTTCTCTAGAAGCCTTTGCCATCAAAAAAGCGCCTGCTTCCACATCGTGGTATATCGATGGCTACCATTTGTATTACAGCTACAATCTTTGTCCTAAATTTGTCGAAAATCTGTATGTGGTATCAAAAGTTATTGAGTTGGAAGTGGAGGCGTTACTGCATGAACAGATTACCATCGAGGAATTCACTGCCAAATTTTCAGAAGACCATGACATTGAAGATAAACGTAAACAAGCACGGGAAGTGTTGGGCTTAGATTTGGAGACTACAAATTTAGATTTAATCAATAAAACATATCGCGATTTAGCGAAAGAACATCACCCCGATATGCCTAATGGAAACACAGAGAAGTTTAAAAAAATCAATAATGCTCATAAATTATTAAAAAGGGAATTGGAATAACGAAAATCCGTTC
The DNA here is from genome assembly GCA_964361725.1 of uncultured Methanosarcinales archaeon. Taxonomy (GTDB): domain Archaea; phylum Nanobdellota; class Nanobdellia; order Woesearchaeales; family GW2011-AR9; genus CAYIBV01. Next base: position 6,945 of record CAYIBV010000026.1, read on the forward strand.
ATTAAGGGCTAACTATGAACTTTGTCCGTGGCCTTAACCTCACACCATTTTCAATAATCACTTTTTTCTCATCAGCCAGGTAATATAGACACTGTCTCCTTTCTGAAATTCCGTGCGCTGTTCCAGAATAAACTGGGAAGGAATAGATAAATCAAACCCTTTGCGGGTAATAAGGAACAGTATCCCCGTTGGCGCAAGAATATAAGAAGCTTGGTAATATAATTCATTTAATTTATCTTCGTCTTTGGTCGTGAGGAAGAAACAGACATACTCTAATTCCTGAACGGTAAATTTGACATCCAGTTCATCCAGCGCATATTTATTAATAGTCAGATACTCTTCGATACCGGCAAGTTTGGCATTTTTCCGGGCAGCGATGATGTTTGGCATGGATTCATCCCCAGCTGAGAGTTTAATACTCAAACTGGTTGTTGATTTCTCTCTGTTTATTCCTCGAAATAAAGGAAAATTTCTCCAGGCAAAGGGAGCATTAGGATCTTGTATTGATTTTCGTACTGCAAACAACGCGGCCTCGATAGGAAGAGCGCCATCTTTCACAAAGAAGAAGAGGGAACGTTTTTCTGGATCGAAGTGACTCTGACGAAGGAAGTAATAGGCAAGATCTCCTTTCCATGAGGCAGCATGGGGAAAGACGCGATAGTCCCGGATGTTGAGTTCTTTCCCCGCAACATCTACTCCTACAACATATTCCGTGGGAGTGTACACCATAATAATATGATGTGTTGGTTGCTTTAAATCGAAAGACGGAGAAAGGTTATACTGTTGTGAGAGGTGAGCAAATAAATTCTGTCCTAGTGTTTTGGCAAGAGCAAGGCGGTTATCCTGTCCTTTAACATATTCCACATCAATCTTACAGGTAGCAGTGGGTGTAAAGATATCTTCCACAAGAGGAAGGAAAGTCATTGTGGGGGGGTCTTTTCCTTTTCCAAGAGCAAGCAACAGCCGGCGGATGGACTGGGCATGATAAAGAACAGTAAGAACATCTTCTTTCGTTTTGGCATCAAATTCGATCAACGAAGGCATTATTTCTCCGGAGACAGAGATCAGTTCTTGAATCTCTTGATGAGCTACTTTTTCCATACTGGGAGTCACTAACGCATAACATTTCATAGGTCTTCAAAACAATGGTCTCTTTATAAAAGTAGTTTATGATTTATACTAAAAGGAATTAGGTTTCAAACCTAATTCCTTTGGTACGCTCAAAGGGATATTCTTCCCTTTGGCGTGCAGAAAGCTTTGCCTTCTTGCATATACCAAAATCTTTAGATTTCGAACAGAAATCTAAAGATTTTTAGTATACGCCGTTCCTGACGCTGATTGCAGTAATTCTGGTTCTCCTTCAATAACAATTGTAGCAGCGGCAGCAATAGCATCATTCTCTACCAGGCGCATGACCCTCACCCCTTGCGTGGCACGACCAATAACAGAAATGTCAGCACATTTCATGCGAATACATACTCCCGATTTAGAGACAAGCATCAATTCTTCTGTTCCATTGACAAGCATAACTGTTTTTACCGGACCGTTCTTTTCTGTAATCTTGATATTGGTGACTCCTTTTCCCCCACGGTTACAGAGGCGATATTCTGCCACAGAGGTACGCTTACCATATCCTTTTTCTGTGAGCGTCAGTATTTCTTTCTTTTCTTCCGCGGCAATCATCCCAATAACTTCATCTTTTTCTCCTAAGCGAATACCACGAACACCCCGTGCGGTCCTCCCCATGGGACGAACGGCACGTTCGTTAAATCGGTTTGCCAATCCATTCTTGGTGGCAAGGATAAGATCATTAGTGCCAGTAGTGTATTTTACTCCAATCAAGCTGTCTCCTTCATCCATGGTCAAAGCCCGAATGCCGCCTTTTCGTGGATTAGAGAATTCCTGTAATTCTGTTTTTTTGATTGTTCCTTGTTTGGTGGCCATTACTAAATAACCTTCTGTAAGGTTTCGAACGGGAATGATGGCACTGATTTGTTCATTCTCTCGTAAATCTAAAAGATTGGCGATATGTTTTCCTTTTGCCTGCCGGCTCGCTTCAGGGATTTCATACACTTTCAACCAGTACAACTGTCCTTGATCGGTGAAAATGAGAAGATAATCATGGGTAGATGTGATATACATGCGTTCCACGAAGTCTTCTTCTTTCATTCCTGTAGCGATAACCCCTTTTCCTCCCCGACGCTGGGTCTTATAGGTGTCTAACAGAAGGCGTTTCATGTACCCGGAATGAGTTACTGTTACCACCACATTTGCTTCTTCAATCAATTCCTCAATATTAAAGTCGTCGTCTTCTTCAATATGGGTAATGGTAGTTCTCCGCTGGTCTCCATATTCTTGTTTAATCTCCACCAACTCTTGGGTGATGAGGTTAAGTATTTTCTGTTCTGAGGCAAGAATTTCTGTATACTCTTTGATATTATCAAGTAAAGAACGATGTTCTTCCCGGATTTTCTCCTGCTCCAGTGAGGCAAGCTTCTGCAGGCGCATCTCTAAGATTGCTTTGGCCTGAATCTCTGTTAACGAATATGTACTCATAAGAAACTGGCGGGCGTCATCAACAGTAGCGCTGCGTTTTATACCGGCTACCACATCATCGATATGGTTGAGGGCAACGAGCAATCCTTCCAATACATGTACTTTTTTCTGCGCTTCTTCAAGGTCATACTGCGTGCGCCGGACAATAACGGTCTTACGATGGGTAATATGATGATGGATGAACTCTTTTAATCCTAAGACCAATGGTTTGTTGTCGACCAAAGCCAACATATTGATGCCAAATGAGACTTTCATGCGGCTGTATTGGTATAATTGATTCAGAACCACGTTGGCATCAGCGTCTTTCTTAAGATCAATAACGATACGAATTCCTTCCCGATCAGATTCATCATTAATGTTGCGAATGCCGGGAAGACGCTTATCCCGCACTAATTCTGCAATCTGTTCTATCAGCTCTGCTTTATTCACCATATAGGGGATTTCATGAACAATGATTTGTTCATCTTCAATGCTGATGATGGATTTGATGGTTACTTTTCCTGTTCCTTTAGCGTAGGCATGCCATAACCCTGCTCCACACAGAACTTCTCCTCCTGTGGGAAAATCGGGTGCGGGGACGATGCTCATGAGTTCTTCTGTGGTGATGGAGGGATTTTCAATAGTGGCAATGAGGGCATTACATACTTCAGTGATATTATGGGGAGGGATATTGGTCGCCATGCCTACAGCGATGCCGGAGGATCCATTAATGAGAAGCTGGGGGAGTTTGCTAGGAAGGATAGTTGGTTCTTTGAGAGAGCCGTCAAAATTATCACGGAAATCAACGGTGTTTTTTTCGATGTCTTTCAGTATCTCTTCTGCTAATTTATTGAGTTTGGCTTCTGTGTTATGATTCACGAACCCGTTGGCTATAAACGAATGACAGGAGCTTTCAACTTTAATAGAATAAACCGTTTCTTTTTCTGAAAGTTTTTCTACAGATTTTACTTTGTTAAAGAAGTAATGCTTTTCAAGCAACCATTCCAGTAATCTTGCGTCGGAGGGCTTGAGAAGTTTTTGCGCCATGGGAAAATTTTTGCGTAGATGGTTATAACGGTCGAAATTGTGTTTATGTATGAACTCTTGGGAATAATTTTCGCGCAGGTAGCCGCTAAGAAAGGGGATATAATCTGTCTTACTCATGCGCATTAAATTCATCTCTTTAACTAAGGAAAGAGCACTATTTTTTCGTTGAGAAAAAAAACCAATGGTATGGTAAAATTGTATAATATTATCTGTGCCGGAGATAATCAACTTATAACACCCGTTACGCTTATCTTGATACAGTGCGGTGGTAACGACTCCAAAATTGAGAAGAAGAATCTTAAGCTGTCTCATCAGCTGTAAACTCTTAGAATGGTATGTAAGTTCTATAGACTTCCCCCCGTGTCGTTTATCAACTTTAGCTATAACTGAACCGTCGCCTTCAAAAAGGCTCTGTAGAAACGATCGGACAATATTCTGTGGGGAAGAAAATATGATATGGGGAATTTCTTTCTGATGAGATTTCACATTAGAAAAGCCTAGATTTTGAAGAAGTCGTACAATTTGTTGATGATAGAGTTCGAATTGTTTGCAGTTTCCCGCAATGTTGCGCTCATACAAAGTCGCTTCGGGAAAGTTCTCTTTAATACATTGCTTAACTTTCTCATAAAAATCTTGGTCTTGATTATTAAAAATAATTTTCTTTTGATGGAAACTACCCTCAGACACTAAAGCACCTAACAAAAATGCGAGAGAATCACTCATCAATTTTGGCAACGAAATCTCTCGCTCGCGAGGCAACAGCTTTGGATAGAATTGCGCAAGTGAAGGTCGACGCTGACAAAATAGGCCTTCTTTACGATAGATCAAAACATGGTCTTGTGGAGTTATCTCACTTAAAAGCTTCCAGTGAAGAGTGGGAACACCAAATTCGTTTTTCCCCCAGCACATAAGGGGATGGTTAAAACTGCCCCTAATTTCATATCCTTGATCAGTTGTGAGATGATAAATATCATGTTTTCCTGAATTAAAAAACTGGCTCACTTTTTTTCTGGCGCTTTTATAATTAATGATTTCCAAATCATGTTCAGATTCGAGTTCAGTAATGGGCTTTAAGCCTTTATTGGTTAACACGAGAGTATCACCAGTAATACAGTAACGCATCGCCGCTGGATTATCTCCATCAATAGATCCAAAATTACCCTGTCCTTTGATCAAAGGATAGCGCAAGCTAAAATCCTGGGCCATACGCACAAGGGAATCATAGACTGCCACATCCCCATGGGGATGATATTTACCAAGAACTTCCCCCACGATACGGGCACATTTTTTAAATGGTTTAGTATGGAACATGCCTAATTCAGACATGGCATAGAGAATGCGGCGGTGCACGGGCTTAAGACCGTCCCGGATGTCTGGCAAAGCCCGGCCTACGATCACTGACATGGCATAATTGACGTATGCTTCTTTCATTTCCTCTTCAATAACACGAGGAATAATGCGTTCTGACGGTCCAGGGATTTCAGGTGTAACAGCTTCAGTCATAGTGGGTAAATATAACGCCATAAAATGCCTCTTTATAGACGATAAAAGGCTATAAATTACAGAGTATGATGGTTTATAAAGGTTGCGGTGTAGA
>CAYIBV010000027.1:0-12076 GCA_964361725.1 uncultured Methanosarcinales archaeon
GATGTTTACTGCTTGTTCTGCGGCAGTGATGTGCAGGATGGGCACAATTTCGAAGCGGAGATGGTCAAAATCAAGACGAAAATAATCCCTGCTGCCGTGCAGGCGCTCAATCTTTTGTTTAGGAAAAGATTTTTTAAGGATTGGCCCTAAGAGATGAGAGAGTTCTTTGGATTGTGCTTTATATTTTGTGTACTTATACAGAACATAGATATCAATATCGTGATTGCCAGAAAGCCATGTTCCTTTTGCTCCACTGCCTCCCAGGATGGCTTTGGCTTCTTTGAGGTTTTTGTTTAACGTTGTGAGGAAAGTTTTTGTGGTGGAAGCAACGTGCTGCTGTTCTTTCATGCTGGGCTTTATTTTAGCAAGGATTTCTTTCATAGGTTCTAGAAACATTCTGTGTTTTATTAATGTTTTGGGGAGACTTGTTTTTAGTTTTATATGTGTTTTCTTATTGATTCAATTACCCCCGTAATCAGCAGGCACAAACAGTTCAAAGTTTTCTGGGGTCATAACACGTTTCTGCTCGTATCGTATTGCTTTCTGTGCCCCACCAAGTTCTTCAATGCGTTGTTCCAGTTTGTAAATAACGTCATCTGCTGTTTTCAGTACTTTTGGGCAGCGTGGCGGCATATGCTCTGATCCTTGGCAGAGTGGATAGGGGGAACCCACTCCATTATATTTATAAAAAGCATATATCAGTACAGCATAATCCGGCAATAACGCGTCAATCTCAAATCTTTTATGATACCACAGTTCTTCATGTTCTTCAAACGGAACTATCGCTTTTGCTGAAACAAAGAGGTGTGATGGATCTACTTGAAACGTCACGTTGCCTTCTGAATCTCGCACTGCCCGACGGTAAAACACATCATCGCCGTGGACGAGAGCTACATCCAGCGCAGGAATAACCACAGTGCGATGATATTTGCTTCCTGAGAGTATGATATATTCTTTCTGAACGTCAATTCCCACAGCGCCAAGCAGATGATCATAGATGCTTGCGACGCCATAACATCCCATGATGGGAATGGTGTTCTCAGAACGAGTCGTTAGTACATCAAGCACGGGAACTTTTCCTTCTTGAGATGCTTTGGAGCATGTCAATCCACAATTTTCCGTTTGGTGGGAAGTATTTAATGTCATCCAGTCTGTAAGAGCATAGACTGTTTTATGGGGATCATCTTTTAGAATATGCATCTCTCTCAGGAATTGTAGAATCTCTTGTTGGGTGGATGGAGCATACCAGGCATCTGGAAGTTCTGATGCGCAACGCAGTACTGGAAATGCTGCTATTGCTAAGGCGCTTTTTCCCAGTAGAGAAAGAGCACGCCGACGAGTCAAAAATATCATCACTTTGTGCAGAATGGTCTCTTCTTAAATTTTCCTCTTAAATCTTCCTAAACTCTGTTTCAATGACGTGTTCTACTTTGTGTAAATCTTTAATGATGATCCGTTTGAGGTGATGGCGGAAGATCACGATTACAACAAAGAGGATAACAAATATCGTCACAATGATGAGGGGGAGGTTGACTATTCTTTCGGACAGGCTGTGACCAAAATAAGTGAGGATGGTCATCTGAATGATGAAGCCAAGGGTGGAAACGAGAGTGAAATTGCGCGTGGAAATGGTTGTCAGTCCTGCAGTAAAGCTGACGAGGTCGTTGGGAAAGATGGGAATGACCCGAGCGATAAAGACGGCCCATTCTTTTTTCTGTTTAAAGTAATGGTTGAAATGGACCATTTCTCGTTTTTCAAAGAGTTTGACTGCTAATTTCTTGCCATAGGCGTGGGAAAGAGAAAATACGGCGGCAGAACCGAGAATAGCGCCGATAATGCTGTACAGCAAGCCAAGAAGAGGGCCAAAGAGATATCCTGCGAGAATGGTCGTAATTTGAGAGGGGAAGATGGAAATGGTGGTCTGAATGGCTTGGAGGAAGATTAATCCCAATGGGGCGAGAATGCCAAAACTGAGAATGAATGTTTTAAACGCAGCAGGATTGGTGATGTACTGTTGGAGGAAAGGAGAGTGCGCTCCCAAAGCGTAGAGAAAGATAATGAGGAGAATAATGATCCCATACTTGATGCGATGGTGCTTATTTTTCATATTCTTAAGGAATCAAACGAGGTTTATAAATTTTGTTTAGGGACAGGGGTAACACAGATTTTTATAGAAGTTCGTCTTCGAGATAGGTAGAATGGTCTATCTAAGGGTGAAAGTGCCTTGTTTTCGCTGTAATCGGCAGTTTGAGAAGACGGAAGTACGTCGTATTGAAGCTATGAATAAAGAGTATAAGTATGAGTGTTTTACTTGTTTCCGTCGCAGTTTAAACGTGCCGTTCGGGGCGCAGGAAGAAGCGCGGGGGAAGAGAGAATTTTTCTGCCAGCGCTGTAAGTATCGTTATAGCGCCCGCTCGGCTATCTGTCCGTATTGCAATGAGATGGATATGGTCGTGCCGGGAAAGGTGAGTATTCAGGATTTGCTGTAGGACATATAATTGCGTTAAACATAAACATATTCTCTCAGAGAAAGATTTATGTAGGATGTTGATTTTACAGGAAGTATGAAATTTCCTTCTGTTCCATTGAGCGCACGGTTTTATAGTGCCATCGGGCTGATTGGGTTGAGTTTTATATTAGGAGTTTTTTCTAAAATATGGTTGGTGGTTTATTTTCAGGATGAATCTAAACGATGGATTTCCGTGGGAATTTATGTCCTTTCCTGGATTTCTTTGGCTATTGGCCTGTGGTGGGCGGGGAAAGAGTATGCTGATTCAGTGCGGAAATATGCCACATATCAATTTTATCATCAGTCTCTCAAAGATGGCACACAAAAAGCCATTCATAAGACTAAAGAGTTGCAGGAGAGAGTGAAAGGAAAAATCCAAACCAAAAGGCAAAGTTTTTATAGTGGTGAAGGTGAAAAGAAAGTATGAAATTGAGTTCTGGGATTTTTAGGATTATCATTGTCTTTGGACTGTTATGCTTTCTTTCTCTGGTTATAGCACAAGAAGATGTAGACCGTGCTGTTTCTGTTGATCCCGGTATTTTACCAGATAGTCTTTGGTATGGGATGGATGTATTTTGGGAAGAGATGATGGTAGGAGATGACCCGGAACGGGCGTTAGCGTACCGGGAGGAAAAAATTGCGGAAGCAAGAGCCATGGCGCGGGAACGCATGGCAGAGCAGGCGCAAGAAGCGTTAGGACATGCTTCGCAGTATCGGGATATTGTAGAACGGGAAGTTACGCCAGATATGGAACGCAGAATGCAAAAGAGTTATGATACTGCGAAGATGATGCTCGATGATGTTTCTGAAGATCTGCCGCAATTGCAGGGAGAAATTACAGAACAACTCTCTCAGGAAGAGCGTGTTGTCCTTGCTGCCAAAGTAGCGCGAAACATTCATGATTTGTGTGAAACACTGGCAAAGTTAGATACTATCCAATATGGGAAGATATGCAAGGCTTCTGAAGATGCTCCTCAATGGCGGAAACAACAGGATGAAGAATTAACAGAACAGCAGAAAGAACAGGCGCAGCATTTTGCCGCAGCGTTACGGGAGTGTTATGAATCTGATGGGGAACAATGCGACTGTCAGGAGTTAGGTATTTCTTCTTTTACAGAACTGTGTACGCAGAAAGTGCAGGAATTAGCGGCCTGTCGTGCTGGTGAGAAAAACGCTTGTATAGCCATGGCTCAGCCCATGGAATGGAAAGAACACGTGCCTGATTATTTATGGAAAGAAGTAGAATCTGTTGTAGGAAAGAAACGAGGATCGTTTTCTGCAGAGGATGCAGAGGAAAAGCAGCTTGTGCCGGGGATGTGTGAACAAGCAGGGGTATCCTCTATGGAAGAATGCCAAGAACTGGTGATGAAACGAGGATATGATAAAGGAGAACAGATGGGGTATGTCCCATTACCCTGTCGTGAGGAGGGGATAACCTCGATGAAAGAATGCGTGACATGGATGAAGAGTAGATTTAATGAAAAAGGAAATCAGGGGGAGGCGGTAGGTCAGCCGGAACGTATTGCAGAATATGGCCGTGATTGTCACGCTCTGCAAGATTATTCAGAGAAAGCAGCTTGTTTCCAAGAGTATTATGAAACCGCACGGAAGAAGTACGAGCAGGAACGTGAGGGAAGTTCTTCGGGAATGATGATTGTATCAGAACAGGGAGGGAGAGCAACAGGAGAAGCGTATAGTGATGGGAGACAAGATGAAGAGGTCTCTGAAAGTAATTCTGATAATTCTAGATCATCTGGTTATGAATCTGATCGGAGGAATGAGGAAAAGGAAAAGAGTGATGGTTTGGGAGTTCGGGAAGGGATGCAGGAACGGATAGAAGAGCGACAGGAGGAGAATAGGGAGCGATATGAAGAGTATCAGGAAATGATGAAACAAGAACAAGAAGATACGGAACAACGAGATGGGGAAGGAAATACTTAAATAGTCATTTTGGTTTCTTTGGGATATGAATAAGAGTGTGATGATGGTTTTGGAAATTGCTTTAATCGTCCTCTATCTCGTTTTAGTAATTTTTGTGTTTGATACGACAAAACTGTTTGGTATTATTTCAGTGGTTGTGGCCACGGGCGTGATTTTTCCGGGAGTGATTATTATGGATCGGAAGCGGGAGCAGACTATGGAAGATCTAGGGGGAGTGCCGGGGATGGAGATGGCTACTCAGCAACCAGTACAAATGCCACCTCAAGTGCCGCCTACAGGATAAAGAAAACTTTGCAAAATTCATATTTTCAAGCAAAGTTTTCTAAGAGATCTTTTCAAAGTTCTCTCCAGAATATGGAAAAAGAAAGCGCCAGCGGCCGGATTCTCACATAAGAACCTAGGTTCTTATCATCTCCTAACTAGGATTTTCTCACTACGTTCAAAAATCAAGAAAATAGAGCGCCAGCGGCCGGATTTGAACCGGCAATCCCGTAAGGGACAGGTTTGCTTTTGGTGGACGTTGTGCCCGCCGTTTGGTGCAGCTTTGTAAAAGGTGCTTCAAGACCTGCGCACTACCAGGTTATGCGACGCTGGCGAATGGAATGAGCCAAGTCGCGACCGGAAATCACAATTTCCGAGTATGCGACGCTGGCATCTAAAATAAAAGATTTCTTATTCTTTTTATAAAAGTTTATGTTTAGGGAATGGAAAACAGCATTGTGGTCTATGCGTAACATGTGTTCTTACAGTATTTTCTTACAACACCGCCCAAATCATATATGCTCCCAGAGTTAAGAGGAATAAGCCGATAACCAATCTCATAGTTCCACGATGTTTTTTTCTCCATCTTTCCAGCGTCTTGGAGGCATGGCCACTGTACACCAGACCGATAATGACGAAGAGAGGAAGTATAAAGACAAGGTTGTACAATAATAGCAAGGGAATTCCAGCAGCATATGATCCTTTGGATAATAATCCCAGAATTACTAAATAGGGCGCTCCCGTGCAGGGGAGTTCCACAAATACGACGAACACACCCAGAAAAGCGGAGATGACAAAGCCAAAGTAGGGGTGTTTGAGTTCCGTATTTTTCAGGAGGCGGGTATATCTCTCGATTCTCTGTGCAGCTCCGGGAAACATCTGGAGAGAGAATCCTTTTCCATACCAAAAAAAGTCTTTTATCTCAAGCAAGCCGGCAGTGAGCGCTATAATGGCCGCAAACCAATAAAACGGTTTTGCCAGTCCTGCCGTGTACGCCAGTGTGAAAAGTCCTATTCCTAGCAGGAAATACGTGATGTAGACTGAAACGATATAGATCAGTCCCGCCACCAGCATTTTCGTTTTATTCTTAAACACAGCAGTCATATATGCCAGCAAGAATATGAGGACACCAAAAACACATGGGTTAATACTATCGACAAGGGCCGCAACGATAATGATTCCCAGCGTAAGTTGTTCTACCATTGTCTCTGTTTACTGTTGAAGGCATTCTGCGGGTAGAGGCGTGTCTGTTCCCAGTTCTTTGTTTGGCTCATAGAATTGATCAATCTCTGCTCGTATCGCGCAAAGGTCTTTTCCTTGTTCAAATCTTTCTTTTGTCTTTTGTGCAATGTCAAAGCAGACAGAACAGGTTAGGCCATGCTTGTCAAACGTTCCGTCATCCCGCCAGAAGCAATGCCGGGCATGCGTATGTCCATCAAATTTACATCCGCAGTAGCAGGGAATTTGTTCCAAAAGTTCTTTTCCCGGCGATGTTTTGGACCACTCGTACATCATTTTCATATCTCCTGTTACATAGGGTGGTATTTCTGTCGTGGAACTTCCTGCTGTAAAGAAAAAATATGCTATGACCGCAGCGAACACGAGGAGTACACTTAACCCGATGATTTTGCTTTTATTTATTTTACTTTTTTTCATAGGTTCCCTCATGATGATATAATGTAGTGGATGGCGAAAAAGAGGAAGATGACAATAAAGCTTGTGAGGATGCTGTACCAGGAGATTTCTTCACTTCTTATACCCCATATTTTGTTTTTGTGATAACCAAAACCAACAACGATGAATACGAGTGAAGTAACGACTGCTTTGCCGATCCAGTGGTGAGTAAATATGGTTGCTAAAAAGGTTTTTACGAGAGGGATAAGTTCGGCTGTAACAACGAGAAGGGCAAGCACCAGGGAAGCAGCGAATGTTCCGGCATATCCATTAAATTTTTTCATTGGGCCATCCCTCCTACTGTTACGATTCTTCCGAGAACTCCCATCAATACTGTAAGTATGAGAAGTAAGATCCACCATTTCCTGCTTTCTTCTCTTTTTCCAGTAAACACAAGCCAGGTTGCCATGGTAGCGATGATCGGAATAAGAAGTCCCCAATGTTCTTTTGTTTCCATAATCACATAATGTGCCCACGGCCACGATCCTGCTTTGATGAGAGTTTTAGTTGCGGGGTAGAATGTGAGGTAAAGGTTTCCAGAGGGGAGCAGTAAAAACCAACTGAGCAGGGAGGTGAGAGCAGAGTATACTTTAAGAGGGGAAGATTTCTGTTTTAACTGGAATAAGATGAGAATAGATAAGATAATGAGAGCTACACCTATGAGAATATGAGCATAGAGTAGGACATCTCTCATGGAACCCTCTTTTTTGGAAGCATATTTGCTTTCTCAGAGAGATAAAACGTAAAGGTATATAAATTATACGGATAAATAGAGAAAGAAATACGGATAAATGGGTGGAGAATATGCTTTGTAATAAACGTGTTTACTTAATACGTTTACTTAATCCGTAACACTTCTAGATTCTTGGGAGCGATAGTTTCTATGTGGTACTGCTTATGGATAGAACTGGCAAAGTCCAGACATCTTGAACTTTCTCCGTGAACGACAATGACTTTCTTGGGTTGAGGATTACAGCGTTTGATGAAGTTCATCAACTGTCGTCTGTCGGAATGATTAGTGATTTCCACGCGGTGTACTTCTAAATTAATTTTTAATGGTTCGTGCTTGCTGTTGTCGCGCATCATCAATTCTTTCTCCCCATTTCGGATGCGGTAGCCCAGACTTCCCGGAGGCTGGTAACAGCTGAAGATCAACGAGTGCTTGCTTCCTTCCGCTAAGTGTTTAAGATATTCTACAGAAGGACCGCCCTGCAACATTCCTGATGTAGCGAGAATCAAACAGGATCCTTCTTCGGCGATAATCTGCTGCCGTTCTTTATTTGAACCCACTTGCTTGAAGAATGGCGATAAGAAAGGATTGTCTTCTTTATGAAAGATTTGTTGTCGGATGTTGCGGTTCATGAATTCTGGATAGGCAGTGTGGATGGCGGTGATATCCCACAGCATGCCGTCAAGGTAAATGGGAGCTTGAGGAATCTTCCCTTCACGCATCAAGCGTTCTACGATGATCATCACTTCCTGCGCTCTTCCGGAGCCAAGGACGGGCATGAGAACTTTTCCCCCGCGGGCAAAAGTATCGTGGATAACTTTCACCATGTACTCGTCTGCTTCCGTTTCTGCCATGGTATTTTCTTTTCCCCCATAGGTAGATTCAATCATCAATGTTTCCAGACGGGGGAATTGTGTATTACCGGGCTCAAGAACATTGGTACGTCCGTATTTTAAGTCTCCCGTGTAGGCAAAGTTATGGAGACCATTACCAATATTAAAGTGGACGATGGAACTTCCCAGCATATGGCCGGCATTGTATAATGTCAGGCGGATGTCAGGAGTAATATCTGTCACTTCATCATATTCCAAACAGATGGTATGTAAGACCATTTGGCGCACTTCTTCCGAGGTGTAAATGGGATCATTTCCTTCTGAACGCTGGATTTTAATCATGTCTAACTGCAGAAGAGCCATGATATCTCTTGTGGGAGCAGTGCAGTAAATAGGACCCTGATACCCAAATTTAAAGAGGTAAGGAATGAGACCGGAATGATCCAGGTGGGAGTGTGTAACGACTACGGCGTCAATTTCACTAATATTAAATTCTGGAGCATCAAGATAGGGATATGATTCCGGACCGTCTTCTGAAGGGTCAATGCCACAATCTATGAGAATTCTGGATTCGGGAGTTTGCAATAGGAAACAAGTACGTCCTACTTGTCGCGCTGCTCCCAAGAAGGATAAACGCACCCATTCGTGTTTTTTATCTCGCAGCCAGCCGTCATAAATACGATGGCCAGTTCTATTGAGAAATTTTTTCCGTTCGTCGGCGTTTTCATACAGAACGGAACGGATACTTTCAATGAGTTTAGAACGGATGGGAGGAATGCGTTTGATGAGAGGAACCCAGGATGTTTTTGCTTTGATATCATGAAGGAGTTCTCCTTGTTTTCCAATAACCACACCGGGCTTGTCGGCATGAATGATAACCTGTGATCGTGGAGCGTCAAAAATGATTTCTTGCACTCCTGCTTCTTCCGGAATAATTTTCTTGATTTCTTTTTCTGCTTTTTCCGGTTCCAAACAGATGCTGGGATCAGGTCTCACTTCAATACGTTTCTTGAATTGCTGAACTGCGGAGCGGATTGTTCCTTTGTTGTCTAAAAAGTATTCTTTGTCTTTGGTGTATAAAACTATATTAGCTCCTTCAAAACTGGAGTCCGAAATCTTCCCTTCAGGAAGAACTTTAATTATTTCTTTTAAGATGTCTGGCATAGTAAAGATACCTCAATTGCTTACAGAAATTTTTGGTCTAAAGCCTCGGGCTTTAATCCAAAATTTCTATTCCAGAAAGACCTAGTCTTTCTGAACCGAAAAGTTTCATTTTTCGTGTTCCAAAAACTCACTGAAATAGGCGAGTTTTCGTTAATGGAAAAAGTTGAGCAGAAGAGTCTAGAGTAAGCTGGTTTCTACTTCTTTCTGCAAAACACGTTTAATTTCTTTTTCCGTAACGATGATGACGTCAATACCATTTCCGGAAGCACTGTCCCGCTGCAATGCAGTATTCACACATCTGACGGCGAGTTTGATTCCGTCACTCATGGACATATCAAGGTTATATTGCGTTTCCAGCACGCCAAAGGCAAATACTGATCCGGAACCGGAAGAAACGTAATCTTTGACTCGGGTGACGCTGCCGTCTGGATATAAATCGTATAGGTGAAGACCATGCACATCTCTCCCTGCCAACAGGAAGTGGGCGATGCCCATAAGCATGCTCGGTCGGCGGATGTTACTGTATAATAAGCCTCCTAACAAGTTTGCCGCTTCTTTAGCGCTAGTGCGTTTGTTGGTGCGCACTTCTTTTAATTTAAGTTCGGCGCGCATGAGTTTGATCAATAATTGGGCATCGGAAACATTTCCGGCAATAGTCACAGCAAAATCATCGTTTAATTGATGGACTTTTTCTGCCCGTTTGTCTACAATCATCGATCCAGCAGTAGCCCGTTTATCTGCGGCAATCACTATGCCGTCTTTACATACGATACCAACTGTTGTTGTTCCTGTTTTGAGTAGTTCTTCCATGTTAAAACACACTGTAGAAGTGGTTATCTATCATCTCTGTGGTTCTTGGAAAGTAGCTTGTATTTTTAAATATTTCGGATTTTGGGGTGGTTATTCTGTCACAGGAAACACTTTTAGGTTCCCAAAATGAACATTTTCTGCGTTAAGATAAATTCTCCCAAGAAGGTGTGGTGGAGGGTGATGAATTGTGCCTTCAATGGTGAGGGAAATGTGGGGTATTCTCTGCTCTTCAGAGGGGCTTAGTGCCAATGTTGTAAAGATTTCTAATGATCTTATTTTCTCGCGAAGCCACTTAGTGTGATTTCCTTTAGTGTGGAGCGCGAAGGCAATACTCTCATATCCAATGCCTGTGGCGTGAAGGGTGAATGAGGCGGGAAATTGGTCATACGCTTGTTCTATCTGGAGAAGCTTCTGTACGTCTGAACAGGATGTTTCGCGTGGCATATTGTCTGTAGGGAGTTCTATGTGATAATCCAAAAGTAGTCCTTCTTCTAGTCGCACACGTCGTCCTACGATGCTTTCATAGCCCTGCCGCGTGTATGCTCGCATAAGCCCAGAGATAGATTCTAAAGAATAGGTTCTATCATGAGGTAGAGAAGGGGTTCTGGCCATACGTTGCGGGGAATACTTTCATTTATAAACTTTTCTGTTATTATCATTATTAAGTGGTTACTCTAAATTTATTATTATAATTTATAATTATTATAATTTAACTTATTTTCATAATATTAAAGAGAAAATAAGCCCCGGGCGAGATTTTCATTTTTATTTTGAACTCGCGACCTCCTGATATCTCATTATGCTGTTGTCCAATTTGTCAACATAACAGATACAAGTCAGGTGCCATACCACTAGGCCACCGGGGCTTGAAGAACTCTTTTCCCGCCCTATTTATTAAGCTTTTTGATGCAAGAAATAAAAATCCCAACCACAGCTCTGCTCCGAGGAAGATTTTTTATGCAAAAAAATTTCGCAGGGGTGTAAAACCCCGCCCTTCAGGGCGAAATTTTTATCATTTCTGCACAGAAAATAAATCGTTGTTTATTTTCTTGTGTGGGAATATTTTTTGATCATCTTATCAAGATATGTCAACAATGGTTTCCGCCAATCGTGTTCCAGCTGTGTTCTTAAAAGGCTGATGATTTCTTTGTCTTCCTTTGTTAATTTTTCTCGTTCAAGGACTTTGATCATTCTAAGAATGCCATAATCTTCATTGAGGGACAGGACGTACTTTTTCTTTTCCTTTGTGTTCAGTTTGAAATTTGAGGTAAGTTTCTTTTTTCTTTCCTCTAGAATAGACTTATATTCAGCATCTCTCACCAGAGCACGTCTCAGGGCACTGCCTTGCAACCCTTTTCGCTGATAAAAATCCTGAATTGCTTGTAGCGATTTTTTCTTTTTCATATTCTTTTCTTTCTGTGGTCTGATATCCTACTCTTTCATATGGCTGGGCCAGGCGTAGGAAGGATAGAAACTCTTGGCTTCTTCATAGGGGAGGTATCTCTTGAGCTTGAACCATTGCTTGACCCAGTTCTGCATGGCATACACTTCCTGATACAATTCTTTTTTCCGTAGTTCGAGCTCTTTGCGATACAGGCGTTTTCCCACCACGCTTTTGAAATGTTTGAGAATGACATGCTGTTCCATCTCGGTTAAGTATTTCTGCTCGAGGTACGCTTTCATGATTAATTCTACTTCCCCTTTATGCGCAGACCACTTACGGCCTTCTTTGATGACTTCTTGCTTCTGGATGCCAATGCAGTGGAAAGTAAAGTCTAAGTGGTAAACTATCTTTGATCCGGGGGCATCTTTTTTAACTTTCCAGATAATCCATATCTCTTTCGCCCCGGTTTGTCCGATACGTTCTCCATAATATGTCTCCCATTCTTCTTTTCCTCCATCATACGCGGTCCATTCCTGTTCTTGGATATACTCATGCAAGGCGTCATAGAATTCTTTTAAATCAAAGACGTCTTTATACTTTACTCTGACATGGCCAGTAGGACCAAATAAAGAGATAAGGTCTTTAACTTTCGTTGCGGGCATATGTGATGGGAGTTAATTTATCTATATAAATGTTTAGGGGTTAGTATGTGCCTAGCATCATACAGTTAAGTTAGAACTGTATCTTTTTCTTCCACCATAAATAAAATA
>CAYIBV010000028.1:0-11861 GCA_964361725.1 uncultured Methanosarcinales archaeon
GCAGTTGTGCGAGACGCTGTTATTTACCATGATGGAGTTTACGAAAGTGGTGGGTGCCCCCATGTTTGATGTGATTCGTATGCGTTTCAGCCGTCTCGTGGAAAATTATATTCTTAGGCGAGCGGGGGAATGTCATGTTGTTGCTCCAAACAAGCCGGGAGATTTTGAAGCAGAGCAGCGTAGGAAAGAGTCTATCGAGGGAGCGTTTGTCTATGAACCCATTCCGGGAGTGTATAAAGATATTGTGGTGTTTGACTTTCGTTCTCTGTATCCCTCTATCATTACCTCACATAACATTGGCCCGGAATCGTTTCGTTGTTCCTGTTGTGAGGGGATGGAAAAAGTTCCAGAGAAGCCAGAGTATTGGTTCTGCATGCGAGAGAAGAAGTTTATTCCTAAAGTGCTGGAAGATTTAGTGGTGTTGCGCACCAAAGGGAAGAAAGAAGCAAGAGAAGCCAAGATGCGGGGGGAGGATACAACTGTTCTGGATGCACGCTCATATGCGCTGAAAGTATTGGCCAATGCATTTTATGGCTATCTTGGTTTTTTTGGGGCGAGGTGGTATGGTCTGGAATGCGCCGCTTCCACAACAGCCTATGCCCGGTATTATATTAAAGATACCATTCAGAAAGCACGGGAGAAAGGGTTTGAAGTTATTTATTCTGATACTGATTCATGTTTTGTGTTGCTGGGAGAGAAGACTATTACTGTGGCGAAAGAGTTTATGCAAGAGATCAATCAAGACTTGCCAGGCCAAATGGAATTGGAATTAGAAGGATATTATCCTAAAGGTATTTTTGTGGCGATTAAAGGAACAGAAAAAGGGGTAGAAAAAGGTGCGAAGAAAAAGTATGCTTTACTTTCTCAGGAAGGGAAATTAAAAGTGACGGGATTTGAAGCCGTGCGGCGGAATTGGTCTTTGATAGCTAAAGAAGTGCAGGAGAACGTATTGCGATTAGTGTTGCAGGACAAGCCGCAAGAAGCATGGGAATATGTGCGTACTATGATAAAAGAATTGAAGCTGGGAACTGTTCCCCTCCGCAAGTTGATTATCAAGACACAGATTACCAAAGAGTTGGGACAATATACTGCGATGGGCCCGCATGTAGCAGCAGCACAGCGTATGGCATCTAAAGGCGAGCCAGTTTTACCAGGGACAGTGGTGGAATATGTGATCATAAAAGGTTCAGGGTTAGTGCGCGATCATGTACGATTAGTGGAAGAGGTTAAAGAAGGAGAGTACGATGCTGAATATTATCTCAACAACCAGATCATTCCAGCTGTGTCCAGCATCTTTGCCGTGCTGGGATATAAAGAAGATGAGATCTTTCAGGAGACCAGCCAGACAGGATTGGAAAAATGGTTTTAAGGAAGGCGTTGTAAGAAATGATCCGGCAGCGGCAGAAGAAGAGATAGCATAAAGAGACAGCATAATTTTTCCGTTACGTTTATATAATATCATTACTTCTATTTATCTTATGAATGTGGGCGGGCAGGCAGTGATCGAAGGAGTGATGATGCGCAATAAAGAGCGCTTTGCCGTAGCCGTGCGCCTGCCTAACGGCAAGATCAAAGTGAAGAGAGAGAAAAGCAGTACATTTCCCAAGTTCTTTGATGTGGTTTTTATTCGGGGCATGGTGGGATTGGGATACATGCTGGTGGATGGCATTAAAGCATTGATCTGGAGCAGTAATCAGCAGCTGGGGAAAGAAGAAAAAATGACAACCAGAGAGCTGGTGATGACTCTGGGATTTTCTTTCGTTGCCGCTATCCTGTTCTTTGTAGCGCTTCCGTTCTTTGTGGCACGATATATTCAGCCCGAGGGGTTTTGGTTTAATGCGTTGGATGGGTTATTTCGTACGGTGATTGTTATCGGATACATGATAGCCATTTCATTCATGAAAGATGTGAAGCGGTTATTCCAATATCATGGGGCGGAACATAAGACGATTTATTGTTATGAATCTGGGAAAGAATTGACTGTTGATAACGCAAAAGGATTTACGCGGTTTCATCCCCGCTGCGGCACGTCGTTCTTGTTTTTGGTGTTATTGTTGTCTATTATTATCTTTTCGTTTATCGAAGGGCCATTATGGGTGAAGTTTCTGGGGCGAATTGCCCTGCTGCCCGTCATTGCAGGAATAGGATATGAACTCATTAAGTTAAGTAATATGTATTATCAGAATGCAGTGGTACGGGCAGTGATTGCCCCGGGATTATGGCTGCAGCGCATTACCACCAGAGAGCCGACGAGGAAACAACTGGAAGTGGCCATTGCGGCATTGAAAGCGGTAGTGAAGTAGGAAGCACCGTGAAGTAGAATTGGTTAAATAGGATATTTACTACTTAAATATACAACAATTTACAATAGTATAATCTGCATTTTTGTATGTGATTATTTCAGTATAGAATTGTTTATATGGAACGTGGCGGCACCTAAAATCATGCCTACATCAAAACCAATGCAGCTTTCTGTTTTATGTCGAGAATTGGCTAAATACATCCCTAATCGGGATGAATTAGGAAGTGTGATTGGGTATTCAGTAGTAGCTGGGTTATTGCAACAGACAGAAACATCAGCTACTGAACAAAGAAAATGGGAACAAACGCGATGGATTTATCAAAAGCTTGAGGGAGCTATAGATATATGTAAATCTTTTTCTGGTGATCCAACTAATAGGGGTTATTCTCTGTTTTGCAGTCTTAAAGTTTCAATTGATCCTCTATTGGTTAGGCCTCTTGGGGATCAAAGCTCTGATATGCTCACTCAAAGAGTTTTGGATTATGTATCTCATGCCCGGGGGAGCCGTGAGGATCGCTTACGCCGTAGCGGCCTGGCTCTGCTTGAACAAATCGAAAAAGAAGGTGATTTAGCGCGTCCTGTTGATGCTCTTACCTGTGATTACAATAAAATTGAGGGGAATTTTACATAAAAAAAATGACGACATACCATAATACTTTCATTCCATTCACAGACGTTTATGAATTAGGAGGCAATGGAGTATTTCATAATTTAGAAAGGAAAGAAGGAGATGGGCGTAATTTGGTTGTCGTACCAAGCTCATTAGTGAGATCTCTCGGACAGTTAGAAAAAAAAGGAATGGTGGGAGCTGCGGAGAGCTTGGAATATTTAACTTCTGCCATGACCCGTAAGACTCTTATTGCTGAAGGATCGGCTCTTGCTCAACCGTTAGCTGGTCTGGATATTATCATTATTGACGATTCTGACCAACCATTAGATGTTCATGCTCTGATAGGTAAACTACCTGAAGAATATCGCGCAGTAGAGCCGGTCATTGTTACAAATGACCGGAAAGACCATATCACTCACGGCTTGCGTGGAGTAAGAGTAGAACGGCCTCAATTCCTGCAAGTGAGTGCGGACATTGTGAATGAAGGGATTATAGACGGTAATGCTGCGTTGCTTGAAAGGCTTTATTCTCAGCAACAGACAGTACCTTGCGAGGAAGCAGAAAGCATCTTAGGGCGTGATCTCTTTCCTTGGCAATTTCTTCGGTTTGCAGGTTCACCTAAATATGTATATGCAAAAGTGGTGGGAAAGCCAATACGCGAAGGCGATAGCGTTCTTGGTCTAGAGGATAAAGTGGTCAAATTACTTGATGAGAAAGAATATGCCAGAAAAATACGAATTGGTGAACACGTAAGAAATTCTTTATTTGGTATCTCTCCGCGAAATATGGAACAATATTTAGCTCTTCAATACGGCCTGCTTAATCCTGATGTCTCTATATTCTTTTTGTGCGGTTCTCAGGGTTCAGGGAAGACGCTGCTGAGCTACGTTGCTGCTATTGATTCTGTACTTGTCTATGATAAAGGGGTACGTGAGAAGAGAATGATGGATGGTACTGGTAAGAATGGTTCTTTTGAACAGATTGTTTTGCTCAAGCCTACGGAAGTGATGGGGGGAAAACGACGCGAAGTCGGTCATTTGCCAGGAAATCTTTTCGAGAAGATCAGGCCGCATTTAGATCCTTATATTGATGCGCATCGTGAATCTGATTTAGGAGAATTATTCCCTTTTGAAGATCTGCTTCGCCATCCAAAATTTCGCAATCAATTATTCAATGAACCCAGAAGCGATGATGGGAAGAAAAAAATTGCAGGAGAGGCATACTTACCGGCACATAAAGAAGTTATTGAAATGACATATTCTGGATTTATTCGTGGCCGGTCATTTAGCAATACGTTAGTCTTAGTTGATGAAGCTCAGAATTATACTCCTTATGAACTGAAAACAATCCTGGAACGGTTAGGACCCGGTTGTAAAGCTATTGTTATGGGAGATCCGCTCCAAGTGGATAATGTGGGCTTATGTTCACGGGAAATTAATGGCCTCACTTCACTGATTAAGCATTATATTGGCCAGCCATTTTCTGGTTTGGTTAAACTGAGTACGAATTATCGCAGTGAAGTCTCGCGTCGTGCCGGAGAATTAAAAGTATTTAGTTCATAATACTGCTTACATGGCTTTCTTTCCCGATACGCACGACATTGTTCACAAATGATTCAATTTTTGATTCATGAGATACAATGATGGTTTGTTTTATGTTAAGGCGGTCGAGGACGTCACGCACTTTGTCTAATTGTTCTGCACTGAAGCCATCTGTGGGTTCATCGAGGATGAGGAGGTCTTTGGTCTTGATTTGGCTGATGATATCGTTAATGACTCTGTTGAGGGCAAGCCGGTACGCTAAAGAAGCCGCTGTTTTTTCTCCTCCACTGAGATGTTGGAATGATACATCATATCCATTCTGTTCGATGATAGGGGTAAATGTATCATCAATACGGGAACTTACATTTTCTTCATCAATAAGGAGAGAAAACCATTCCTGAAATAATTGATTAAAATGGTGATGAATAGTGACCATCACGTGCTTTTCAATGGTAATGGTAAGATTAAGGAAATGTTCTTCCAGCCAATTGTACAGTTCTCTGGTGCGCAGCAAGGTGTTTTGGTGAATAGTGAGTTCTTGTTTCTTTTGTTTGATGTCTTTGTGTAGTTTTTCTTTGTTTTGGAGATGGGTTTTGAATTCTGCAATTTGTACTGCCAATCCCCGCTCCTGAACCTGTACCTGTTGTAGTGAAGATCGTGTTGTGTTTATTGTCGGCGTAATATCTTTCTGCTGGCTTAGTGCTTGCTGTACTTCTCTGAGATGATTCTGCAAGTTCTTTATTTCATTTTTTTCTCTGTCTATGTGTAGAAGTTGTTCCTGCCGTTGTCGTTCCAGTATATCTTTTCGTGATAAGAACTCTAATGTGTGTTGAATTTCTTTACTCTGCTCGGCAATACGGGATTGTTGCTCTTCTGCACCAAGGCGCTGAAAATGGGTCATGAGAACATTGTTCTCTTGGATGAGAATAGTAGTGTGCTGTTGCTTTTCCTGCACTATCTCTTTTTTTTCCATGAGCTGCGCGGTCTCAGCTTTCGTTTTTGCAAAGAGGGTCTCTTTGGTACTGATATTGTCCAGAGATGTTGATGCTTCTTCCCGCTGCTGCATAATCTGCACACGTTTCTTATGGAATTCAAAGAGAAGATTCTCTGCTTGATGGGAACGCTCTTGTTCCTGATTGATGATACGCTGTTTGTGCTCTTCCGAGACGGGCTGAAGACAGGTGGGACAATTTTCCAACTGAGAGATGGTGTTCATCACTTCCTGTGACTGCTGAAGAAGAGTCTGGTTTTTGGTGATGATGGTAATGGTTTTTTCCCAGAGATCTTCTAATTGTCTTTTCTTTTCCTGCAGGGTTGATTTTGTGGCGATGTCTTTCTCCAGTTGGACGAGGAGATATTGTTTTTCCGGAAGTTGGGCGAGTTGTTCCTGTGTTTTTGTGATGAAGCTGTTTTGTTCTTTGATGAGGTTCTGGAGTTGTCGCAGTTGTTCTTGTATTGTTGTTTTTGTTGTGAGGAATGATTTCTGCTGTTCCTGCAGTTGGGCAAGTTTTTCCTGCAGTTGGTGGATAGTGAGAGAGGTGAGGAAAGAAACCTGCGACAGTTCGAGGTGTATTCGAGAAATAGTCTCCTGAAGATGTTGGATGTTGTTCTCTTTTTGCAGCAGAAGGGCATTAATGGTTCTTTGTTCTGCCTGTAAGTGTTGTTCTTTCCGTTGCTGTTCTTCCAGCAGAGAGAGTTCATGAGTCAGGGATTGTATTTGCTGTTGAAGAGTAAGAATGGTGGGGGAGAGAGTGTGCAGAGAGTTCTGCATAGCACTCATTTCCTGCTCCAGCGTGTGATGCTGTTCTTGCAATTGTGGCAGTGGTTCGATGAGAGTGCTAAGATGGGCGATGGTGACGCGCATTTGTTTTAAGTAGATGAGAAGATTTTCCCGCACAGTTTTGTATTTATCAACGTTGAATATCTTGCGGAGAACATCTAGCCGAAGATCAGAGTCTTCCTGAAGGATGAGTTTCATCTCTTCCTGAGGTGTGTACACCGTGTAGCGGAAGATGTAGTTTTTATTTTTAGTGAGATATTCTTCCGGGTAGCCGAGGAGAGTGAGCACTTCTGCTTTGAGTTCGATAGGCATGAGTTCTTTTTTAAGATTGTTGATGATGATGTATCCCGGCAGTTGCTTGATGCTGGTTTTATCCCGTTTCAGACTGCGCTGGATGATGATGGGGATAGTGTCAAGTTCTAACGTGAGTTCTACACTGCCATGGTTTGTGCCGTTGCGTAAGAGGAATTCTGCAGGTAAGTCCGGGCGAGAAGTGCCGAAGAGGGCAAATTCAACGGCCAGAAGAATGGTTGATTTTCCCGATCCGATGTCGCCGGAAAGAAGGGTCGTTCCGGGAGGAAGGGAGATAGTTTCATGAATATAAGAACGAATATTGTGCAGGGTAATTTGTTTGAGAAGCATGGATTCTTTAGTAGGAAGATGGTTTAAATAGATTGTTGTGGTGAAGAACAGGATGCCTAAACAATAAAAAACCTAATCACGGCACAATAAAGATTATATGTGTTTTAATCTACTTATTGGTGAAGAGCAATCTTTATTAACGATTTGTTATTCTGTCAGAAAAAACGAGGTGGTGGTGATGGTGTTAAGAGTACGCCCTTCTGAGCAAGGGAGACTAGTGGTGATTTCTGGTCCTGTTGGCTCTGCCAAAACAGAACCTATTCAAGCTTTTCTTGATGCCGCATCTGATAGTGGCTTTAAACGTGATAGTAATTTAATGGTATTTCGTCATCCTTCTGATGATTCAGATCCGAATCATATTGGTCGCCACGAGGCTCGAGTTTCAGGAAGCGTTGATGAAATTTATGAATCAATCGGTTCCCACACAGGGACGGTTGTTATAGCAGGGGCGTCCCATTACCAAGATTCTCGCTTAGTGCCTCTGCTTGATGCGATTGTTCGCAGTAATCGGCAACTTGTTGTGTCTTGTCTGAATCTTGATGTAGATGGTAAACCTCATGGCTTGATACCAGAAATAATGGCGTTAGCTGATGAAGTGGTATTGGCAAAAGGGATATGCGGCATACCTGACTGTATAGATGTAGAAGCGTCACGCAGCGGGCTGTGGGATACACGATATGTGGCTCGTTGTTCTCCACATTATTATTATTATCCAAATAGTCCTGATTCTGAAGCCGGTAAGTTGCATGTGTATGTTGGCTCGATGTTCTCGGGAAAGACTACGCTCTTTTTGGGAGCACTGCAAAAGATGCACCGGGCTGGCCGCAGTTGTGCGTTATTAAATTATGCTCGAGATAATCGCTATGATGGTCGAATAGTTGAGCCTTTTGAGGAAGGCTCGGTCACTCTCAACGATGGTAGGAGTACGCCAGCTACAGCGGTGCTCACTGGTGAGCATGTCGATGAATATATACAGAGAAATCCTTCAGTAAAGAATGTATTTATCAATGAACCTCATTTCATGCCTGGTCTTTATGATGTCGTTTTACGAAGAATGGGAGAAGGCTATAATTTTGTTTTAGATGGCTTACTTCGTGGGTTTAATCGCAAAGGGTTCAATGAAATGCCGGCATTCCTTGCTCTCGCTGATGATGTCACCATGCCAGAAGCTATCTGTGTTACGGAAGGTTGTGGACGGCCGGCTCGGGAAAATCAGCGAATGAAGAGATTATCTGAGGGGGCTATACCTCTAGCAGCTCATTATGATGATCCTTTTGAACTGATTGGTGGAAAAGACAGAAAAGGTGCTTCCTATTTTTATCAGGCACGATGCCTAGACCACTGGGAACTTAAAGGCGAGCCCATTTTAGAATTCAGGCTAAATTCTTTCCGCTGGTAACTCATTCTTCTTTCTTTTCTTCTTTTTCAACATTCTCTTCCGGAAAATATTTGTACATGGGCTGCTGTTCTCTGACGTGCAGTTCGTTATTGGCATCCCGTGCCAGCATATACAAAAAATCACTGAGGCGATTCACGTAAATTAACATGGTGGGATTAAGATTTAATGTATCTTTCACTGCCACGAGCGACCGTTCCGCTCTTCGTGTCATCGTCCGGGTTAAATGTAAAAAGCAACTAGCAACCGTACCATTGGGAAGGATGAATTTCTGAGGGATGCCCAGCTTGGCATCAAGCTCGTCAATGGCCAGTTCTAATTCTGTCACATGTTCTTCTGTGATACGAGGCAGTTTGTTGTGCTGGAGATTACTCCCTGCTAAATCTGCTCCTACTTGAAATAGATCATTCTGGACTTTGAGAAGGGTCTGGCGCAGTTTTTCGTCTTCTACAAAGCAGAGGGTCACGCCGATAATAGAATTTAATTCGTCAAGGGCGCCAAAGGCTTCAATACGGGGGTCATTCTTCTGAATAAGCCCACAGCCAAAGAACGTGGTCTTTCCCTGATCACCGATCTTAGTATAAATCTTCATCCCTCTCCGTCACCTATGGTAATAACCTGATCTTCATAGCTCCCGTCTCTATATATAGTTATTCCTTTGCATTTTGATTTCCATGCCAAAAGATATGCTTCTTCAATATCTTTAATGGCGGCAGTGCGTGGAAAGTTAATAGTTTTAGAGATGGAATTATCGACGTATTTCTGGAATGTGGCCTGCATTTTGATGTGCCATTCCTGATTGATATCCTGCGCCGTTACGAAAATATCACGGACATCTTTAGGAATTTCTTTAAATGATTGAATCGTTCCCACTTTAGCGATGCGGCGCATTAATTCTGGAGTATGAAACCCCCGTTTCTTGGCTACATTTTCAAAGATGTTGTTGAGGTAGATGATCTCATTATCTCCCAACACCGTACGCTGAAAGGCAATAGCAAATAAAGGCTCGCAGCTGGGAGAGGCGTCGGCAAGGATGCTGATCGTTCCCGTGGGTGAGAGGGAGAGGCAGGACATGTTACGCATTTTCCGTTCAGTTTTGTGGTGGTCAGATCCTTCCCATGCTGGACATACTCCCCGTGTTTCTGCCAGTTCCTGCG
Source organism: uncultured Methanosarcinales archaeon (assembly GCA_964361725.1). Taxonomy (GTDB): domain Archaea; phylum Nanobdellota; class Nanobdellia; order Woesearchaeales; family GW2011-AR9; genus CAYIBV01. Next base: position 9,429 of record CAYIBV010000028.1, read on the forward strand.
ATTTATTATACGTGGTGGTTTTAATGAACGATAAGAGTTTATCTGCGAATTGCAGGCCTTCCTCTGAATCGTACTTGATATGAAGGCGGAGAAGAACATCAGCAAACCCCATCATGCCTAATCCAAACTTTCGCGTGCTTTTGGTGATGATCTCGATTTTTTTCTGGGGGTAACTGTTCATATCAATGACATTGTCCAGAAGGTGTACTGCCTGTTGTATGGTGTGGCGTAATCTCTCCCAATCTAAATCTTGCTGCTCTTCGTTCACGAACTTGTTCAGGTTGAGTGATCCTAATACACAACCTTCATAGGGAAGTAAGGGAGCTTCTCCACATTGGTTTGTCGTTTCAATCTCTCCCAGATGTTTTGCCGGATGTTTGCGGTTAATCTCATCAATGAACAACAATCCAGGATCGCCAGTTTTCCAGGCATTTTGGATAATAACAGCAAAGACATCCCGAGCCCGGAGTTTGCCATAAAATTTATCTGTACGGGGATTGCGGACGTAATATTCCCGGCTTTCTTCCACGGCACGCATGAAATTATCGGTGACGGCCACGGAGATGTTGAAGTTTTTCAGTGCTCTTTTGTCCCGCTTTGCTTCAATGAATCTGATAATGTCCGGGTGATCGACGCGAAGCACGGCCATATTTGCTCCGGGGCGGATGCCTCCTTGTTTTATGACGTCAAGAGCAGAGTTATATACTTTGAGAAAAGAGAGCGGACCAGCAGCAACTCCTTGGTTTTGCCTGACGGGATCTCCTTTTGGCCGTAAGCGGGAAAACGAAAAGCCCGTCCCAGAACCGCGTTGATGGATAATGGCAGCATCATACAAACTGCCAAAGATACTTTCCATGGAATCTTCTACCGGAAGGACAAAGCAGGAACTGAGCTGCTGTGTTTTTGTTCCGGCGTTCATTAACGTCGGGGAGTTGGGAAGGAATTCTAATTCTGCCATCAGGGTATACCATTGCTCTTCTAGTTCTTTTACCTGTTGTGCTGTGGCGCCATACAGCTTGTCTGCCTGTGCAAGGTTTTTTGCCACGCGGTGGAGCATTTCTTTTGGTGTTTCGATAACATGGCCATGCTCATCTTTGAGAAGGTATCGCCGCTCTAAAATACGCAGTGCTTCAGAAGAGAAATGCAGATTATCACCGATATTTTTCTCTCCCAACACTAACTGCCGGCGTTTTCGTTCTTCGCTTTTCTGGTGTTGATAGAGAATGTATGCTTTGGCCGTCCTGATGTGGTTATGTTCCAAAAGGGTACGTTCGATGAGATCCTGCACGCGCTCTACTGTGGTAGAATTATCGTTGCTTTCTTCATTGAGTTTTCGCACTATTTCATGGGCGAGAGAAACCGCTAATTCTTTATCTTTTCCTCCTACAGATTGGGCAGCATTGAAAATGGAATTTGCAATTTTTGAAAAAATGAATTCTTCGAGAGCCCCGTCTTTCTTCTGAATCTTTTTAATTTTTATTTCCGTAATGGGGATAGTTTCCTGGGCGGCCATAGGAGTGCAGAAGAGGGTGAAGTTTTTAAGAGTTTAGGTGGTAAATGGACAATTTTTATTTAAGAACAAAACTTTTATTAAATAATTAATTAATTTTTAATTTTATGGGTTTAACAAGAAGAGAAATTTTAAGATTATTTGCACTTGGAAGTACTGGTTTTTTTGTTGGTTGTAGTTCAACACGTAGAAACATACGCCAAGAATCTTTAATCACCCCTGCTACTTCCATAGATACTTTAGTTTTAGATTTTGATGGTACTCTTACAAACATAGAAGAAGAAGCTGAACCATATGTTGAAGGTTTTCGTCAAGGACTCGCAAGAGAACTTGGATTAAGCCAAAGTGAGATAGATACTTATTGGAATAAAGCAAGGGATAAAATATTAAGAAACCCAGAAAATTATGCTTGGAAATTAGAGGGGATTCCTGTTGCTTCTGCTACATCTGACCCCATTCTTATTTGTTATCCTATAGCTGATGAAATCTTTGCTGGAGTAGGAAAAACTTTTTCTGAGAAAGAGCGAAGAGCCCTACTTGGAAAACTATTTCTTGAAAATCGTAAGAAAATGGGGCAGGCATTTAAAGAAGGAGCAAACGATTTTTTATCAGAAGTCTATAATTTGTTTAATGGAAGAGTGTATATAGTGACAAATTCATCCACTGATGATATAGTTAGCAAAATAAATCGCTTGCCTTCAGACCATTCTCTGATTCCTGTTTTAGGCGGAGCAAAAAAGTATGTTGTTACTAACAGCTTTGAAAGATTACCAGAAACAATAAATATTCCCAGATTAGAACGACCAGTTTATTTAAGAAGACAGCAGTATAGCGAAATATTAGACAAAATCATGCAAGAACAAAACACAGAAGCATTAAGAATGATGGTGGTGGGGGATATTTGGGAATTAGACTTAGCATTG
>CAYIBV010000029.1:0-8572 GCA_964361725.1 uncultured Methanosarcinales archaeon
TTAATTATTTCTATGATGAATGAGGATGAATAAAGATAAATGAAAATAAAGATCAAGAAAATTATCACAAACCATCTAAAAAAGAAAAATTATTTATACCACCCTCTGTTCTGACAATTATTCACATGACGGGTTTATCAAAAGACAAAAAAGAGCGATTGGTGTTACCACATTCTCAGGTAGATTCTACCCCGCAAGTAGCCTCCCGCATGTTCTCGTTAGAACCATTTCCTGGGCAACAAACCATGGAAATACCTCCCCCACCAACCCAGACTAATGGAACAGCTCCGGAAATCCGCTCTCCTTTTGACCCGTTAAAACAACGCATTGTCTATGTAAATAGCACCATTAATGAAAAAGGCATTAATTTTACTCTCAAACAAGGAAATTTCAATCAATCATTTACCCTTGCTTTCCCAGAAGAAGTGTGGAAAAATTTTCCGGATAATCTAAAACAAGTAGTGCGCGACAACATCGCCCACCTCTCTTCCATTGATTTGGGAATCATGTTTAATATTAAAAAAATTAAATATGACACCCCTTTGCCACAGTTCAAATCATTCTTTGTGGAATTGGTCCTCAAATGTTTAGTGTATAGCGGTGACTGCGCTTCCGGACAGACCGTAGAATATCTTTCCCGATTATGTAACATGGAATTTTCCTTTGCCAGCCAAAGCCCGCCATTAGGAATGCTTTCTTTCACTCCAGAAGAACGAAGTATCAATACCATGACGTTTGGCAAAGAGAGCCTGGTGAGTTATGGTCTCTGTAAAGAAATTGGGCTGAATCCCATCTTAGTAACGATAATTGAACCGGATTTAGATGTCATGTACCGTGAGGAGCATTTGTGCTCGTTTGAAAACAAACATAAAGAAGAACTTATTAAACGATTTGAGGCTGAATTTCAAACCCCTATCCATCAAGTACATAACAATTTAGGGGATCTGCGCTACTACGCCCATTGGGGATTAGATGAAACCGAACTAGGCTGGTCCAGTATGCTCACAGAATATTTATTCTATCTTCTGCCTTTTAGTTATGCCCACAAAGCAAAATACTTAATGTACGGCAATGAAAACTCCGTGGATCATTTTTATTATAGTAAAGAAGGATTCAAATGCCGGCCGGCGTACGACCAGTCTTCAGAATGGATGAGTCACATGAATGCCATCATCCATCCCATTATGAACGGAACCGTAAGCGCTACATCATTAGTCCATCCCATCCATGAAATGGCCGTCTGCAAAATACTCTATCAGCGCTACCCGGAACTGGCAAAGTACCAAATGTCCTGCCACGCCAACACGTTGAATGCTGAACACAACCGCTGGTGTAATAACTGTTCCAAATGCGCTCGTTTGTTTGTGTTTATGAAAGCATTAGGATTTGATCCAGCCACAGTAGGATTATCTGATATGTTTACCAGTGAATATCAAAAATATTTTCCTTTATTCAGCCAGAGCAAGGACATGTTAGGTTACGATTCTCATGGATTGGGAAGAGACGAACAATTATTCGCGTTTTATTTAGCGGCAAAACGTGGCGCCACAGGCGATCTTATTGATCTTTTTAAGACTAAATTCTGGGAGGAGGCGGTATCCCGGGAAGAAGAATGGCGCACTGAGTTTTTTAAGATTCATAAGCCATTAAATGTTCCTCCCGCCATCTGGAAGAAGATCAAACCTATATTTGAAGAAGAGTTGAGGAAGTGATGTGATATGAGATTATTTCACCGCAAACACAAACCAGTCCCACATCTTTCCTTTCTTCTTAAATGAAAGAAGAGTGTCGTCTTCGTAGATTTCCCATGGATAATATACTTTACGTATCTTGATCTTGCTGAATCCCGCCCTCTTCAACCTATGCTTTAATTCAAACAAGTAATAATTCTTCTGCGTACTATCCGGATAGCGAACTAAAGCAGTGACTAAATCACAATCTTTCGCTTCTTCCTGCGAGAGTTTGATAGCTTCTTCTTCTGATTTCCCCTCTTCTAATGCCTTTTCCTGCACCAGCAAGGCTTTAAACAGATGACTTTCCATGGAAGGGAATACTCCCAACAAGAATCCTCCCTCTTTCAAAACTCCATGGATTTCTTTCATGATCTTTTCATCATCTGCAATCTTTGGAAGGAGGACGGAATTTACTGCCACCGCCACGTCAAACTGGCCGTTAAACTCTTTCAAGTCACGGGCATCGCGCACATACAATGTTACATTAGACTTCTCTTTCACTTTTTCTTTCGCGGCCTCAATCATTTTCGGGGAGAAATCAAGACCGACAACTTGAGAAAACTTTTCTGATAAAGGCAATAGGAAGTTCCCGATACCGCAGCCGATATCAATCACCGACATCTGAGATGGATTGACTCCCAGCTTCTTCTCCAGATACCAAAAGATGGGATTCTGCACCCCCTCAGAGAACGGACTGATGATCTCTCCAAAATAATCTTTGGCTACTTTATTCCATACTTTCACTTCCTGATCCATACCACTGTTAAAAAAACTAATGTTATATTAATGTTTCTGTACTCTACAAGAACTCAGACAAAAGAATATTAGGATATTATTGAAAATTGTTGAGGTTTAATACCTCGGACTTTAGTCCGACAATTTTCAATTCCGAAAACCGCACGATAAAATACCTCGGGTTTTAGCCCGAGGATTAGTGCGGTTTACGTTATCTTCATTGATTTCATGAAGAACGGCTAGTATAAAGTGCTGGAAGACTGTTTGAATCTTGTAAATCATAAATTATATAATAATAATCACGACTTTCTCGCCATCTCTAATTTTCGTTCCAACTCACCAAGAGAGGCAAGAATAACTCTTCTATCTCCATGAGTCCATGCTTCTTCCACATTCTTTCGTTGAAACGAGAATGCCAAAGACTGCCCCTGCATATCTGCAGAATACTGCAACACCGGATCAACGATCTCTACAGAACCTTTTGTAAAGATTCCTCCCTCACGATGGTCTACAGCATCGCCCACGGCAAATCCTTCTACAAAATATCCTAAACGGGCAAGGGCCACTACAGGATTAAGAAGATTATAATACACGCTTTCCGGCTCTCCATTGAATTGAAATACTGGGCATTCAGGTACTTTCTGTCCTAACAGCGTGGCTTTACTCGGATTTTCCGGTTTGGAAACAATCCGCCTATATGCTTCACCCCCTAACGAAAAAACGCGTGCTCTCAAAGAATACTTCCCCACTAACCGATGAAGAGAAGGACCATTATTATGATCCTGCTTATCACGATCAATAAGAATCTCTGTGGTATCATCCAAAACCAGTTTCTGCGCTCTGGGAATCAGCCGTAAATAAACTGCTAGTCCCTGTTCTCTCTGTGATGAGGGCAATTCTCGTAAAAAATCCATAACCCATTCGGAACTGTCCTGATACACGGAAGACTTGTATACCATACTGATCCATGAGAAAACCTCCTCTTTAAAATCTTTTCCCATGAATTACGGTTTATACCGTTCAATCGTCCGGGGGAAAGGGATAGCATCTTTAATGTTCTCGAACCCGCAAATCCACCGAATCACCCGTTCCACACCCAATCCAAAGCCGCCATGAGGAACACTGCCATATCGTCGAGTATCTAAATAAAATTCATATTGGCCTGGATCTTCCCCCTGCGCCAGCAACCGTTGCTTAATCTTTGTGAGATCATGCTCCCGCTGCGAGCCGCCAATAATCTCTCCATGTCCTTCCGGCGCAAGGAAATCACATCCCTGTACTGTTTCTGTATTCTGAGGATCTTCCATCATGTAGAATGCTTTTACTTTTTTGGGATAATGCGTGCAGATGATGGGCACATCATACAACGTGGATAATTTTTCTTCTTCAATCGTCCGTAAGTCTTTTCCCCATTCTATATCCATCTGGCATTTCTCTTTCAAAATCTTCAGCGCTTCTGTATAAGTCATACGCACGAACGGTTTTTTCACCACGGGCTCTAATTTAGAGATATCTCTTCCTAAAATCTTTAACTCTTCTGCATTCTGTTCCAATACCTGTTTCACCACATGCTTCAACAATTTCTCCCCATAAGTGTAAATATCTTTGAATTCACACCAAGCTACTTCCATCTCTGCATGCCAATATTCCGTTAAATGCCGTGATGTCTTGCTGGGCTCTGCCCGAAAACTGGGAGAGATAGTATAAATTTTTTCCAACGAGAATATAGCAGGTTCAGCATACAACTGCCAGCTCTGCGATAAGAACACGTCTTTCTTATCAAAATAGTTGACGGAAAAGAGATCACTTCCTCCCTCGCACTGCACAGCCTGAAAGATAGGAGAGTGATATTCATAAAATCCATTCTTGCGGAAGAATTCATGAATGGCGCCAAAAACCGTGCTGCGGATCTTTAACATGGCAGTCATCTTTCTGCTGCGCAGCCACAAATGCCGATTATCTGCTAAAAATTCCACTGACTGGTCTTTGGCAATGGGAAAGTTATCACTGGGACCGACAAGTTCATAGCTCTTCACTTGCACTTCATATCCTGTAGGAGCGCGTTCATCTTTCTTCAGCTCTCCCGTAATACGCAGCGATGCTTCCACCTGTAATCCATCAATCTCACTCCACAACTTTTCAAACTTTTCGCGGTCAAACACACATTGAATGACATTCGTAGAATCACGCAGGACCACAAATTTAAGTTTATTAGAACCTCGTTCCCGATACACCCACCCTTGGAGGGAAACACTTCCTGTTCTTTTCTTGATTGCCTGTTCGATGGAAACAAATTTTACCATAATAAGCTACCTATAAAGAACCCCTATAAAAAGGTTTCTTGCAGAAAGAAGATATAGCCAGAAGATAAACTTTATAGCCAGAAGATAAACTTAAGATAAGATTTATTAACCATCTTTCTTTCCCTACATGTTATGAAAATCTCCCGCCTCATGTCCACCCAGCATCCTGACAATGTTACTGTTCCTCATTTCGCAGAAAAGCCCATCATGGATGGAGATGACGAAGTCAAAGAAGCGCATTATGCTTTCACGTTAGGCATAGATGAACAGCTCTGGGATGCTGAGGGGAAAGAAGTCGATAATTTCGTAGTGAAAAAACTCCTCACCCGTTATGAAGACTACTTCCATAACCATATTTTGGGAAAAGATAAATTTCTTACCCTGCGCGTTCCCAATCCGGACATTGAAAAACATGAGGGAAAGATTCTTCTGGAAGCGCTCCATTCCATCCCTCGAAACTTTGACATCGCTACGGCATTTTATGCCCATGATATTCCTCCAGTGTTTGAAGTTGTTATGCCTATGTGCGATAGTGAAAAACAAATCATCCGCGTGCATGAATACTACAAACGTTTCATCATCAAAAATCAAGAAAAAAAGATTTATAATAACGACATTACCCTCGCCCATTGGCTGGGGCCGATGAATCCTAAAGATATCCGCGTCACACCATTATTTGAAACCAAAGAAGCCATCCTTCACGCTGATGCTTCTGTGCAAAAATACCTGCGCTATGAAAAAATAAAGAATCAGCAGCGGGTGTGGTTCGCCCGCAGTGATCCGGCACTGCAGTATGGATCTCTTGCCGCTGTTCTTTTGATTAAAATCGGCCTCACCAAGTTACATTCTCTGCAAGAGAAAACCTCTATAGATATTCTTCCCATTTTGGGATGCGGTTCTGCTCCCTTCCGCGGCAACTGCACTCCCCATAATGCCTCAAACCTCCTTGCCGGATATCCCAGCATGCACACATTTACTGTGCAATCAGCATTCAAGTATGATTTTCCCATGCCAGAAGTACGTAATGCCGTGAAAACATTCAACACGGCAAGAAGAAAAGAACCATTGCCCATTGATATTCCTGCTGCTTTAAAGATAATCAACAACGCCGAGCGAGAATATCAAAAAGCGCTTCCCATCATTGCAGGAAAAGTTAACCTTCTTACTTCCCATATTCCTGAACGCAGAAAACGAAAATTACACATAGGATTATTTGGCTACGCCCGGCAGCATCAATCGACCCCCCTTCCCCGCGCCATTAAATTCTGTGCCTCATTATACTCTCTGGGCTTGCCGCCGGAACTGCTGGGATTATCCGCAGTATCAGAGAAAGATTTAGAGAAAATACGTGACTGGTATAAAAACATAGACACAGACATGGCTGATGCTCTGCAATATCTCAATAAAGACAATCTTCATCTCTTTCCGGAACTGAAACAGAAAATACTGCATGGTACTTCCCTCTTTGAATACGAAACAAATCAGGAACATAAAGAAGCAACTACAAAGATTGTCGAAGCGCTGCGTCAGAAAAACATAACGGCACTGCAGGGCCATATTGTAGAAGCAGGAAAGATCAGGAAGTTTTTAGGTTAATACCTCCATCTCGCCTTTCTTCCCCGCACATCCACGTGAGTAAATGAACTTCCTTTGCCTACTCCTCCTCGTCGGAATACACGTTCCACCTGATCATTAAACTTTTGCTTAAGATCTTTTGAAGGTACCAAGACATCAACCCCATCACCACTGATATGCCTGCTGATGGTAGGTCTACATCCATATCTCTGGTGGTATAAGCGATTATTATATCCATAAGGACGATATCCTGATTGAATCACTAACGGCCGATCAACTCTTTTTCGTAATTGTTCTAATTGTTGTATAAGATCTGAATCTAAGCGAATATACTGATGATACAAGTCGCCGCCATACCGTTGTGTGTACTGCATGCGTACTATTACAGGATCACGAACGATAGCAAACTCTCCTAACACAAAATGATCAGACACGTGACGGGATAAATCATTCTTTCTCACACGCAACAGGGGATTCCCAGAATTATTGGGATCATAAAATTCTTTCCTCCGACCCGTCAATTTTACATCTCGTACTACTTCTAATTCTAACCCGCTGGGAAAGCGTACTTTCTTCCCTTTATGTTTTTGGGGAACAGATGCACTTTTCTTTTTCCCTTTTTTTCCTTTTACATACGTATGCTTACTTTCTTCTTGTGCCATCTCTGTTTCATTAATAGAATACGCTGCTCTCTGACAGGGAACACGATACACACTTCCTGCAATAATAGTATCTTTATCACCAATCTTTTCTTGGTTATACCGTATGATTTCTGACAACGTCGCTCCCAATCGCGCTGCAATACCCGAAAGGGTATCGCCTTCTTTCACTGTATAATTCTCATACAATTTCAAAGACTGCCCGGGCTCTAGGTGATCTTTATCTGGAAGAGCATTACAAGATACAATACCATCAAGAGTAACTGCATGCATTTCCGCAATCTTTCCCAGAAATTCTCCTTGCTGCACCACATGATGTTGATGCTCCGGATGTTGTTCTGTCACCGGAGGAATGGCAGTACCATTGCCGGCATTTGGTGTTACCGAAGATGCAGGCACTGCACTTCCCCGAGGCAACGATACTCCAGGAGAACCGGCATCACAGCCTGCCAACGCATACGCTAATGCCACATACAGTAATGGTTTCATAACCACTTCCTGAAGAGGGAGCTATATAAATCTTTCTCTATTATTAATTATGTAGTAATAACAAAATTAAACACAAAAATTCTTAAAGAACTGCCCTAAACAACAAAGTACGCACCCGTCGCCCAGTCTGGATAGGGCACGACACTCCTACTCCCATGATAATCTCTGGAGTAGTCCCAGCAACTTTAATAAAGTTGCATCAAAGGGCGGGCGTAAAGCCCACCACTTTACTATGGGATTAAGAGAGTTAGCAGAGGAGTTGATATGTCGGGGTCGGGGGTTCAAAACGCACCTTTCGGAAAGCTGCACCAAACCTCGAGTGAGGCATTCGTGACACTCAGCCTCACCCAACACGGTAAAGCAGCAAAGGTTGCCTGAAAGTCCTCCCGGGTGCGTGTTTATTTTACACAAAAAAACACCTATTCCACTTCCAACATCTTTTTAAACTTCTTCCTCATCAAAGGCTGAACATGGCTACTCCGTTGACATATCTCACTGAAGGCAGCAGGATTTTTCTTACCAGCTGGAAAAATCGCCTCAACCCCAAAACGTATGAGGGAACCGCAGAAGAAATATGCCGCCAGATTGTCAAAGACTGCTGGAATGGTTCTTATTTTCAGACTTCTACCGGAAACTTCTCCCAATTCTGGACACGGGACTTTGGCTGGTGCACCCAATCTCTCCTCTCCCTGGGCTATGACCAGGAAGTCCATAAAACCTTACGCTATGCCTTGAACCGCTTCATGAAATATAATGCCGTCACTACCACTATAACTCCGCAGGGGAAGCCTTTTAATTTTCCAAAACAAGCCGTTGACTCATTACCCTGGCTGATTCACAGCATCAAAGTTTCCAAGTTTACCTATTACCCTTACAAAGGCTTCCTTAACAAACAAATCCGTGCTTTTTTTGAAACATTTATCAACCCTCACACGGGTTTAGTGAAACCAGAACTGTATGTCTCTTCAATGAAAGATTTTGCCAAGCGCAAGAGTTCCTGCTACGACAACTGCATGGTCGCCCGCCTCGCCCAAGATGTGGAGAAGCTGGGGTTAGACAATCCATTCCAAGAGTTTAA
>CAYIBV010000029.1:8582-11809 GCA_964361725.1 uncultured Methanosarcinales archaeon
TTCTTTACTTCGGAGATAGCCCCGGGTGCTCCTTTTTGGCTTCCCAAGGGAATGGTTATTTTCAAAGAGCTAGAAAAATGGTTAAGCGCCATTTCTGGAATGGCAAATATTTTTATGATGACCTCACCAAAAAAGAATACATCGCTGGAGATGCCAATATTTTTCCGTTCATGTTCGGCATCATCACAGACAAAGAAATGCTTCAAAGCGCCCTGCAGCAGCTTCATGCCGCCCAGTTAGACGAACCATTCCCGTTAAAATATACTTCAGAACGGAAACACGTCTCGTTCATTGCAGAAGAAATCTTCCTGCGCAATTATGAAAGCAACGCCATCTGGATGCATATGGGACCCCTATACGTCAAGCTTCTCAAGCATGTAGACAAAGAACGGGCAAAGCACTACAAACATAAATACACAGAATTGATTGAAAAACACCAGAACTTCTTGGAAGTGTTCAATCCTGACGGCACTCCTTTCCGCACTCCGTTTTACTATTGCGATTCCGGGATGCTCTGGGCGGCGAATTATGTGACGCTGTAATCATAATCTCGAGCATCTAAAATACATATTCTAGTACAACAATACTTTAAAAACATCTCTCTACCCTACCATTTATGACACCATTTTTCTCTATTATCATTCCTGCCTACAACGAAGAGAAATATATTGCAAAAACGTTACACAGCCTCAAACAGCAGGTATATCAAGATTTTGAGATTATTGTAGTGGCAAACGGCTGCGTGGACAAAACTGAAGAGATCGTACGCAAGCGGGAAAACAGCACAGTACGCCTTCTTTCCCTCCCTAATCCTAATGTCAGCGTGGCGAGGAATGCCGGGGCATTAAACGCTCAGGGAAACGTACTGTTATTTCTCGATGCCGACACCCAACTTGCTCCCGACTCTTTGCAAAAGATCAAGCAGGAGTTTACAGACAAATATAGCGTCGCCACCACTAAAGTCATTCCTGAAGATACCGCTCTTAAATTTACTTTGGCCATGAACGCTAAGAACTTCCTCCTCACTACCAAACTATTTAAAGGCTTTGGCGGGACGCTCATCTGCACCAAAGAGCACTTTCAGGCCGTGCAGGGATATGATCCTAACATCGTGATTAAAGAGCATCATCATCTTCGCAAGAAATTAGAACAGAAAGGAAAATACAAATGCCTCAACACGTACACGACAACTTCCATGCGGCGATTCACGAAATGGAGTTTTTCCAAGACTGCCCTCTTCTGGGGAAAGCAATGGGTGCGCCACTACCAAGGTAAAGAACTAGATAATGACCAGTATGAACGAATAAGATAATACCTATTGAGTTTCAAAAAACTTTAACACTGAATCACTTCTCCCCCACTCTCTAAGCACACCACTTTGTTGTCAACAACATTATAAGAACTAATCTTAGGATTGTCCACTCTCTCTTTACAACATACACTGCGTGCCATGCTCTTGGCAAAAGAAACGTATTCAGATTGTTTCTGTTCTACTTCTGATTGTTTCTTATCCACTTCCACTTGCTTTTCCTCCAGACTAGTGAGACAGGACGCTTTCTCTTTATCAAATTGCACTGTACGCTCTGCAACTTTTTGCTCAATTTCCTGCGCGGCTTTTTCCCGTTCAGCCTGTAATGTCTGCTCTTTATCACTCACTTGTTTCTGCAGATCGGACTTCTCCTGCACAGAAGTCTGCTGCAAATGCGTCAAATCAGAAGATGTCTTCTCTTTCTCCACTTTACAGGTCGTCAGTTCATCTGATAACGTATTTACTTTGCCCTGTAACTCCGTATTAAACTCTCCATATGCAGATAAATTAACTTTTGTCCGTTCCAGATCACTGGTCAATAGCCGTATATTCTGCCCATATTCCTCCACCGTCAAATTAGAACCCTGAATTTTTTGATAAATATTATACCCCACAATACCCGGAGGAATAAAATATACTCCCACTAACGCCAGAATGACCACAAGAGCAACAACGCTGGCATTATTCCATCCCCCTTTCCCTTCTTTTTGTAATACTGGTTCAGGAGAAGATCTGGGAACAAATTTTTGCTTTTTTTCTTCCCGGGAAGCAATATGAAGACTCAATTTTCCTGTTTTTTCATCCCGCGAAGGAACAATGTCAATAGACTCTCGTGATGGCAACTCAACATCTTTTCCCATAGATATGAGGAATAAGAATTCTCTTTTTAAGTATTATACTTTTACAATATATATTTTCTGGAATATAAACAATCTAGAAGGCAAAACATTCTTAAATCCTTCCCAAAACCTACACTCCTATGATTATCACCATTTCCGGAACACCGGGCAGCGGGAAAAGCACCATTGCCCAGATTCTGGTAGAACAGCTGCACGCAGAACGTCTATATGTGGGCGGCATCCGTCGTGACCTTGCCCGGGAAAAAGGCATGACTTTGGTGGAATTAAATGAATATGCTAAAACCCATCCGGAAACGGATGTAGATGTAGATAAAGCTGCTGCAGCGCACGCCCGCGCATTGGATAAGCAGGGGAAGATCGTCGTCGTCGAAGGAAGAACGCAATATCACTTCCTGCCAGAATCTCTTAAAATCTTCATCAAAGTTGATGTAGAGGAAGGGACCAGAAGGATTTGGAATGATTTACAAAACGAAAAAACCAGAACAGAACGGAATGAAGGAGATATCACTTCTCTGGACCAGATGAAAAAACGAATACGGCAACGAGTAACGGAAGACAATAAACGATATCTAAAGTATTATAGCATCAATCCCGCTGATGAATCACAGTACGATTTAGTGATTGATACCACGAAGATAACAGCAGAACAGGGAGCACAGCAGATTCTGGATTATCTTCGTCAGAGAAGGTTATGGTGAATGGCAGCAGTAATGAAGTCTTTGTTTCATTTCTTGTACCCCACAGCTGTTTCCGCAGGAAACTCACCAACCTCATTGATATTCGGAGCGTTCCTGCGGAACAGAACGCAGTGACTAGATGCAAGAAATGAGAAAGTTATCTCATTTCTGCACAGAAATACAATCGTTGTTGTATTTCTTGTGCTGCGATTGGGATTTTTTATTAATAAAGTTATACCCTCCCACCCTTGTTGTTTAATACAACAAAATAACATAAATAATACTAATTTGATGTAACGAAAACTCGCCTGCTCGGAGCTACAAGAAATGAAACAAAGATTTCATTTCTGTACAGAAAGTAGTGCTTTCTTGTATCCACGG
>CAYIBV010000030.1:0-11726 GCA_964361725.1 uncultured Methanosarcinales archaeon
ACACCCCCTATAAAAAGCTAATACGATAGATGCTATATAAATGTTTTGCTTTTCTTGTGTGCATAGCTCGTTCGCGCAGTTTCCTCAATACAAATACCGATTGGAAACTGTTCCTTGCTTGTCTTACAAACAGAAAAGCGTTCTCTGGCCTCCTGAGAGGCAATGCCTCTGGGACCCCGAAAGGAAAACTATCCCTTCGCGGGCATTGGCACTATGCACATACGTTTTTCTTGGAGAGTGTGGTTTGTTCATAGAAACTATTATAAAGAAATATATAGTTTTAGAGTATATGGTTAATTTTGCAAAGATACAACAGGAATTGCAACAGTATGATACAGAGCGGGAAAATCTGATCAAGAAAAGCCGTGACGTTCTCAAGTTAAGCAAGCAGATCATCTATGCCATCCATCGTGATGAGATGAAAGAGGCAGCGCAGTTAATAACGGAAATTGAAAAAGAAAAAAAAGCGCTCGATAAAATTGCCCAGCATAGCCATAAGATGGAAACAGAAGGCAGTTATAAAATCGCTATCCAGGAATACGTAGAAGCATTATTATATTTCTCCTTTGTGAAAGAAGGAAAGTTGATAGAATTAAAAGTATCACCGGAACATTTTGTGCTAGGATTAGCGGACCTGCCGGGAGAGTTAAATCGCCGGGCAGTATTCTTAGCGGGAAAAGGAGAAGTGGATAAAGTAGGGAAGATCCGTGATGAAATTGATATGATTTATGGAGAACTCCTTAAATTTGATTTTCGGGATAATGAGATCCGCCGCAAAGTAGATGCCGTGAAATATGAACTTCGTAAGCTGGAAGATTTGGTTCTGGATCTGAAATTGAAAGGAAGATCATAAAAATGCGTGAAACAACGCATTTTTAGGATGCAAAGCATGAAAAAATTAGCAACGTTTCTGTATGAAGTAGGACAGTTAAAACGGGTAAAGCGCAGCGGGTGGTGGCTGCTGGGCATTATAGAACCGGAAAGTGTAGCAGAACATTCTCACCGCGCGGCTATCATTGGCTATTTCTTGGCGAAGATGGAAAAAGTAAACGTAGAGAAAGTGGTGATTATGGCGTTATGTAATGATATTCACGAAGCACGTTTGAATGATTTACATAAAGTGGGGCATCGCTATATTGATTTCAAGAGTGCCGAAACGACGGTATTACGCGAGCAGTTAACTGGGTTGAATAAAATGGGTGAAGAATTATTGCAATGGATGAACGAGTTTCAAGAGCGCGAATCGGCAGAAGCAAATGTGGCACGAGATGCAGATTTATTAGAATGTGCGATTCAAGCGCGCGAGTATAAGACAGTAGGGTATACTGATGCTCAGAATTGGATTGACAATGCTAAATTGGTGTTGAAAACAGAATCTGCGAAGAGATTAATTCAGGAAATTGAAAACACTGACCCGCACGAATGGTGGAGAAATTTGAAGAAGATAGAGAGATGATTATTTTTTCTTCGTCTTTTTAATCTTTTTTGCTTTTCGCGCAAGAGCTAACTTAATTAATTTCTTCACTTTAGAATCTTTTGATTTATTACTAAGTTTTCTTCTTTTATACTTTTTAGAAAGAGTCTTTTTAGTAACTCTTTTCACAGGCTTTCTTTTTGTTATTCTCTTAACAGTTTTTCTCGTTGTTTTATTTGATTTTCGTACTTTTTTCATGATCTGGACTCGGTGAATAAGTGCCTTAAACAACCACCAAAATCGTACTCACCAATTTGGTTTGCTTTAAAGGTGATCTTACTCGCGCCATAGGAAGCTTAGTTCAGCGATGGCTTCATCGTGCGAGTTATAGTCCAGACGCACGGTTACTTCGAACACTGAGCAGAGGCTGGTATGGACACATCCTTTCCAGGACAACCGAATTATCCTCGTTTATAGGCTTAAAATGAGCTTAAGATATTTATATATTTCTTACCACTCTTAAATAATTACTTTCGCGCATACTGCCACATGAACTCAAAAAAGTGGCGATACATGTCAGCGAGAGTCTTATTTTCTATGACAATGGCCATGATCTCACCTTCTTTAGGAAGGAGATTAATGACTAAATTACCGCAAATATCGATCATACCTAACACTTTCTCGGGAGGAAGGTATCTTATTTCTACCGTTGGATCATCCCAACTTAATTTTTTATTTTTTCTGGTAAATTCATAATACAGAACTTTCATGTGAATTTTTCGTTTAATACGTTCTTTATTCCACAGTTCATGGCGGTGTTTGAGGTATTGGCGATTTAATCCAGCTCCACCAATGGCGTACAGGGGAGATTTTTGCTCTAGCATCATAAAATAGGCGCGCATCACTCCTTCTACCCCCACAAAATGATGCACCACTTGTTTTTCTTTCTTCATGGAGAATTCTTGTTCTAACTGGGGCATGATCTTGGTTAACGCTTCTTGTTTTTGATGGAGTAATAAGAGAAGCTGTTTTGGGTTGGCTGCTTCATACACTCGTTTATTGGATTGCATGATAGTGCTAATCAGGCCTTTTTCCTGCAGGCGCTCCAGAATGTCGTAGACGTTCACGCGGTGAACATGAGATTGTTTTGTAATCTCCACAACTGTGGCAGAGCCTAATTTGAGAAGAGCAAAATAGACTCTTGCTTCATTCTTGGTTAATCCGGCTTCAATTAGGGTTTGCTCCGTGAGATTCATACTAAAGTAAAACAACAGGGATTATATAAATTTTATGATTGTAGTAGTAACTATTACTACATTTATTTAATAAGTACAATATTTTTTACTCATAAGTAATTAAATTAAATCAAAACTTCAAGGGGGTTAAAAATGACAGAAACCATTCAACAAGTACGATTATATGATTTAGGAAATACACTACTTAAAATGGGCCATGCCGATTATGTATTTGGCAGGAAACCACAGTTAAGAGCATCTTATGAATTAGGTGATATTGAGGCAAATTTGCAGTATGAATTGTTATTGCAAGAAGGACTACAACAGGGAAAAGTGCGTCTCTTCGTAGGGGAAGGAGTAGAACGGAAATTAGCCGCTGATGCTGAGCGAGGTATTGATAATGCTGTATTTTCTACCTGTTTGACAGGAGCAGTTGACGCGGCGCTAGAACAGACAGAATTGAGACCGTATGTGCAACGCGTATTTTCAACATTTGACTATAATGCTCCGGAAGCAGACATCGCCAAGAAAAGTGCCGCCACAAAAACAGCGGGAGGATTTAGAGCAGTGCGCATTGCGTTAGGAAACCGCATCATTTCCTATGCTGATGACAAAATCGCAGAATTAGTACGAGCGCGCGAAGGTCTGGGCCAATACGTTTCTCTATATAGAATTGGTGAGGATAGTCCCTCCGATACACCAGCAGTTACTGTGATGCGATCAATTGCAGATATTCCTACAACCCATGGGGGCTTACAAGTGAGACGAAGACCAATGCCCACGCAGCGAATCAGGCAGGGTGTGTAAACTTTGGAATAAGAGATAAAAATGACAAATGGATAATGTGAATTAAAATGGCTTTAATATCAGCTACAGAGAGAAGGCAATCCATTGTTGCTGAAAAATTAATGGATTATGACCCTAGCAAAAGCACTGACACCCGTTGGGCCTATGACCCCTCCACTGGACACAGCGCGTTTGTTTTCTTTACAGAATACCGGGCTACCCCCGGCCCATTAGAACGCGACCTCATTGAAATCTCAGTTCTAAACGAAAGAGAGTTGTATTTTCTATACAAAGCAAGAACTAGAACGTTGCTATCACCAGC
This sequence comes from uncultured Methanosarcinales archaeon, assembly GCA_964361725.1. Taxonomy (GTDB): domain Archaea; phylum Nanobdellota; class Nanobdellia; order Woesearchaeales; family GW2011-AR9; genus CAYIBV01. The sequence continues at coordinate 3,758 of CAYIBV010000030.1, forward strand.
AGAGCATATACGTTATGATGATCAAGAAAAAATTATTCTAGAGGAAAGAGGAACAGAAGGGGAGAGAAACATTTCCCGTGCACAGATGCTCAGAGGAGTATTTTCTTCTCTCCAGTTGAGCTTTGGAAGGTACATGGCTTTAGTAAAACTAGGGGAAGATGAAAAGATGGCGGCCACAAGAGTTCAACAAGGATTAGGAGATCTTGCCATGATACTTTCTAGGACTGCACAAAAACCATGGCATCATGGCCTGCCTTCTTCCATGCCACGCCCTCGCCCGGTATAGAAATATTTAATTACTTCATTAAAAAAAGAGAAAAACATGATGAAATTTACTCCCGGCTTACTCCATAAAAAACTTTCCCAGTGGAAAGGCAAGCAGTGGTATCATCAGCGCTTTGATGGCTCTCCTTATTTATTACAACTCGTGGGGGAGGGAGAAATTCTGGAAGAACGGCGAAAGTTGGGCTGTCATAATTATGTTCATTACTGCTGGTTTGAGAAAGGAAAAGCGGACTGGTACATTGAATGGGGAGATATCAAAAGAATTTATACAACAATCATTGAAGCGGGAAAAAAATATCCAAACATTAGCAAAACTTTGATGAAGAATTGGAAGAACGATGAAGAAGCATTTTATGATGCCTGTAAGAAAGTGGAAGCAACAGATCTTACAAAGTTAGGGGAGGAAGAACTTCTCTCTCTTCATGATTGGTTTGTGGACATTGTGATTACACGAAATAGCTCTAGTTCTATCATTGACGGGTTTGCTTTAGGGACAGATACTATTATCGCAGAGATGATTAAAAAAGCGTATGAGGCCTCTGACTTGCCTAAAACGGTAAAATTTACGGAAGTATTCTCGCTCCTTACGGCACCAGTGCATTTGTCGTTCATCAACGAAGCGGAAGTGGCTCTATTAAAAGTAGCAGTCGCTGTAAAAAAAGACCATCTTTTTAGAGAGAAACTACTGGAGGAACACCAGAAGAAATATTTCTGGATTCATAATAATTATATTGATGCTCACGTATTAGAGGTGCAGTACTTTAACGAGGAATTAGAACAATTATTGTCGTTGAACATTGATTTGAATGAGGAAATTACAAAAATTGAACAAACTCCTACTATTAATAAACAGGAAAAAAAAGAACTTATGAAGAAACTTCCTCTCACGAACGAGTTAAAGATGCTGTTAGAAGTGTCTGAGGATTTTACTCATTGGCAGGATGAACGGAAGAGAGCAACATTCTGGACTTCTTATTATGCCACGTTGATCCTGGATGAAATAGGACGACGAGTACATATTCCCTCACGCTTGATTAAGTTTGCCAGTCCACGGGAAATAGCGATGGTGTTAGCGGGACGATTGTCAAAAGAGGAATTAGAACAACGGTACGAGAACTGTGTGTTTTATTGGGACATAGAAGGACATGACTGCGTAACAGGAAAAGAAGCGGATACCGTACGGGATGCTATTTTGGATAAGATTGATTTCTCAGACGTTGATGATTTTCGCGGGTTAACTGCTTCCATGGGAAGAGTAATGGGGACAGTAAAAGTGCTGCATAGCGCTACAGAAGCGTATAAAGTAGAGAAAGGAGATATTTTGGTAGCGGTGATGACACGGCCAGATTACGTTCCGGCGATGAAACTGGCAGCAGCCATCGTCACGGATGAGGGTGGGATAACGTGCCATGCCGCCATCGTGGCCAGAGAATTGCATATTCCCTGCATTATTGGCACGAAGATTGCCACCAAAGTACTCAAAGATGGCATGAAAGTGGAAGTGAATGCTGATCATGGATGGGTGAAAGTGCTGAGGTAAAATTAATTATCTTTTTTAATATTTTCATTACTCAAGAGTTATTAAACCAAAAGATTTATAAAGAAAATATAGTCTTAGCACTTATGAAAATCTTAGCTCTCAGTGATATCCATGGTGATAAAGGCTTCATGCGGGAAATGGCAGAAAAAGGCGCCCTGGAGAAGGTTGATTTAGTCATTCTGGCAGGAGATATTGTGGAAAAAGATGGACCTTCAGAAGGGATGATCGGGCCATTCAAAGAAAAAGGCTTAGAGGTTGCGGTATTGCCAGGAAACCATGAAGGGATGGCAGAGATTAATTTTATTGTAGAGAGATACAATGCAAAAAATCTGCATGGATATTCCCTCACCGTGGGAGAGGTGGGTATTTTCGGCTGCGGGTATGGTGATATCGGCATGCATCAGCTCAATGAAGAAGAGTTCTTTGAAACGTTAAAGAAAGCGCATGAATCTATTAAAAGTGCCAAACGGAAAATCATGGTGACCCATGTCGAACCCAGCGAGACTATGATCAGCCTGCAAATGCCAGGATGGGGAAGTACCGGCGTACGAAAAGCCATAGAACAATTCAAGCCAGACATCCATATCTGCGGGCATATTCACGAGACGCATGGCATTGAAGAACTTATCGGAAAGACTCGCGTCATTAATGTAGGAAAGACGGGAAGAATTATTGAAATATAGGTGAGCAGAGAGCATGACTTCGTTTCCAGAATCAAAAGCATCAGCAGTGTATATCGGCCGTTCTGTAGAGACATCTTTAGGAGACCCCTCTTTGTTAGTTCTTACTGATCGAGCGGATGTTGATCATTGCGCCCCGGGATATATTGTAGTACGAAAACAGGGGGTGAGACTTAACGGGCAGTGGTTTGACCTTGGGATTGCTCATACTCACCAAAAGCCATCTATTCTTCCTTCTGATTTTTACCTCGTTCCCCTTACAGAAATCCCTTCCGATAACGATGGAGCATTGCATCTTGCGGCAGCGGAACAATGGCAGCACACGGCACTACCATGGCAATTTGTCCGTACACCGGAAGAGGTATATCGAGCGCAGGTAACGGCCATGCCACGAGGAGCATATGTGCGATATCATCCCTTTCACACTTCTTCTTTAGACAGTCTTCTTCCGGTGTTGGGAAATAAAGCTGCTCGATTTACAGAAGTGGTAGATCAAGCTCAGGAACGATTCTTACGCAGCCAACGATAACGCGCCACGAGAAAAAGAATAGACCCGCACGTTATTCCCCACAATGCCTCGACGTTGTAATGCTCTCACGCTTTGAGAGACTTCACTGTCATTGCTTAACACGATAACTGGAAGAGGGTTTTCCCGAATCACCAGTACAAGGATACTAAAGTCACCACTTTCTTTGAACTTCTTAATTCCCCATTCTGTAAGAGATTGAGCAGATTTTGTTGTCGACCGCCATGCTTCCATAACTTCCTTCTCTTCTGCGGGAGTAGCCTGGACTGACTCCACAGACGCATGAAGCTGGGAAAGCAGGTAATTGCGTAATTGCGCGGGAACGGTAGGCTCACGGGTAATTCCACCCCGTGTTTCCATTTCTTGATATACTGATAAAGGAACGATCAACTTTCCAAGAGGAATGTTTAACGTATATCCTTGCAAGTGCCTGCGTACTTTCTCTTTGGCCATAGAACGGGCAAAGTCTGTATCCATAATAATAATCACATGCTCGGCATGAACTCCCCGCACACGCAATAAAGAAGATATATCCAGCTGAAAGGTAAAATGACGAGTAAGGTCTTCTTCCATCATCTGTTTCTGTTCCTCAAACAGTTGTCGTGCACTGCGGATTACCGCAAGCAATGGTTCAATGCCTTCCCGAATAACTTCCTGTGTGATGGCAGCAAGATGATCTGGTTGAATAGGCGGTTCTTTCACCGCGACCATAAGCTCTCCTGTCCGTTTGGAAGTGTACGTAAGGACCTTCGCGGCATACAGGTGAAGGTCTCGCGAGAGCTTTGTAAGACGTTCCTGAAGCGAGGGAAGAATATCCTGAATGGAATGTAGTCGTTTCACAACGTCTTCAACGTTATTATAAGCACGACGCTGTACATTTCCTGCCCGAAGAATGAGACGTTTACTCTGATTCCGCAGAGAACGTTCCGGAGGATGTCTTATTTTTGCTTCTGCAAGAAGATTGTTAAGATTACGCAGGAAGTCATATTCCTGTAAGACAAATTCTTCCAGCTGATGCAGTTCTTCCCCTGTGGTGTTTACCTCTTTCTTTGCGCTCTGGAAATCCATATGAGAAAGAAGTATTTCCTCCCTAATAAATATACCGCCTGTAAATATACCGCCCGAGATACAGGGGTATAGGCAACAAGATATTTAAACAGGGAGTTACTTCTATATGATATGATTCAAAACTGTCCGGAATGCCAGCAACGATTACATGAAGGCCAGCACAAATTTTCTGATGGGATGTTTCTGGTGCAGTACTGCAAGAAGTGCGGGTTTAAAAAGGAAGTTCCTTTTGAACAAAAAGGATAACACTTTTTTTAAGAAAGAAATGCCAATAAAAAATAAATATTGATAAATAAAATTGAGTTGACAGATTTCGGCTTGTTTGAAGTAACATAATTATTAATAATTATATAGTAGTAAAATTTATATATTGGGGCGATCAAACCAGTCCATGGGATTATCAGACTTATTACAAGGAGCTAGACAGCACGTTACCGATTCCTCTGCACTTTTCGCGGTGTCTACTCCACTGGGAGCACTTCTGGAGAATGTATTAACAGGAATGAGCGATGAAACTTCTATTAAATCACGCCTCATCGTTGGTGGTCTCTATTTTGGGGGATTAGGAGGGATATTAGGTTATTTTAGAGACCGTTCTCGTGAACTATTTAATATAACAGAACAAACAAAAGAACGCTACCAACAACTACATGATATGGTTTATACTGCCGCAGCTACTCTTGCGTTGAACCCGCTTATTTATATTGGGGCTGGTATACAAAATGTAAAAGAGATTACTGTAGCCACTTTACTTGCTACCGGCGTTTCTTTCTTTTCCGGGGGAGTGATGGGATACGCTGTGGATTCTTTCAGAGATCTGACAAATTATCAATCTTCGCTTCGTATTCCGGAAAAAGTGCGAAAGGCATCTCCCACACTCAAAAAATGTTTAGCCGGTGGAATAATTGCTGCTTCTGTGGGACTAGCCAGCCTCATCTATAGCCTTACTCCTTATTAAAAAGAGGAATATGACACTTAAAGAATAATCTCTCATAACCCTATTATCTTAACCTGTTCGATATTCTTTACGGTCATCCACGCCGCCATCAGGCCAAAGCCTTGCTTATTGATTTCAAAAGGCGCTATCTGCTGCACATCTTTCAATCGTATCAAAATACAATATTTGCGCTGCGCGCACCAAGATACTAGTTTATCCCTGTCAGAAGTGTTAAAACAAATTTCCCAAGCATATTTATCTACCAATTCCGGAACATCAACACTGGGCAGATAAAATTGTGAAACCTCAGAAACAGTTGCTTTTACGTTCACTGGCTCTCCGGAATCTTTGAAATAAACCGTTTCTCCGGCTGTAATCCTATCCCAGGGAGTTACTTTCGCTTTATACCATCGTGATTCAATGGTCTTTTCCCCAGAAATAATTTTTTCTAATAATTTACGTTTTTTGTTAAGAATCGCTATGTGCTCCATTTCACATCCCGATCATGCCTTTCGGCAATTTGCCGCCCATTTTTTTCATGACTTTAGATAGGTCCTGCTCCCCTTTGAACATCTTCATTAATTTCTTCGCCTGGCGATATTGCTTAAGCAGTTCACGGACGTCTGTTATCTTCACTCCCGAACCGGCGGCAATACGATCGATGCGTTCCGCAGAAATGATTTCAGGGTCTTCTAATTCCGCTTGGGTCATGCTGTTCATGGCATGTTTCCATTTCTCAAGCTTACCTTCCTGAACCTCCAGCATTTCTTTAGGCAGTTTTAATGATCCCATTCCCGGGATAAGTTCCATGAGCTTGCTAAACGAACCCATTTTTTTCATGGCGCTCATCTGCTCATATAAATCAACCAACGTGAATTCCCCCCGCAGGAATTTCTGTTCCAGATCTTTAGCGCTGTCTTCTGTGATGACTTCCCGCGCTTTTTCTAAGAGTGATTCTAAATCACCCATGCCCAGAAGGCGAGAGACAAAACGCTGGGGATAGAATTGTTCCAGATCATCAATTTTTTCTCCCACACCGATAAAAGTGATGGGAGCATTGGTCACAGAACACGCGGATAACGCTCCTCCCCCTTTAGCCGTTCCCTCCAGTTTGGTAACGATAACACCTGTCACGTTACACGTATCATGAAAAGCCTGCGCTTGCTTCTGCGCCGCCTGCCCAATATCAGCAGAGATGACCAGCAGACGTTCATCGGCTTTAACCGCAGTATTAAGATTGTTTAATTCAGAGATGAGGTCTTCAGAAAGGGCATCACGGCCGGCGGTGTCAATGATAACCACATCGTACTCTTTCAGTTTTTTTTCAAACGAAAGATAGATGGTCACGGGATCTTTTTCTTTTTTGATGCCCAGAAAATCAACCCCTACCTGCGAGGCAAGCTGCTGTAATTGTTCGTAGGCAGCGGGTCTCCACGTATCGGTCTGCATCACCGCTATTTTATGCCCCCGCTTTTTATAGAATTTAGCTAGTTTTCCTGCTGTAGTGGTTTTTCCCGAACCAAACAGGCCCACGAGCATAATTTGTGTCGGTTTTTTGGAGATAGAAATGTCTTTTGGTTCCTTGCCCAGAAAATGTGTCAGTTCTTCATACACAATTTTAAGAAGATGTTCCCGTTGTGTCATGCCCGGAGGAGCTTTTTCTTTGGCACGTTCTTTGATTTTGGTGCTGAGCGTAAACACCAGCTGAACATTTGTATCAGACTGAAGAAGGGCACGCTGAATGTCTTTAACCAACTCGTTAATGAGTTTTTCATCGACAAACAACGCTTTGGTGATTTTGGAAATAGTTGCTTTTAAGGAATCACTCAGTTTGTCCAAGACCATATCATTTAGAATGAAGAGTGGTTATATAAACATTATTGTTAAATCTTAGGGATATATAGCTCTGAGTTCTTCAGCAGAAAGACGAACTTTCCTTGCAAAGTTATTCTCAAAAGTTATTGTTCCTGTCTTCTTGCTCCCGGTGAGCGGGAATAGCCTTTCGGTGGAGTGTACACAAACCAGTCTTCTTTGGTGATGGGGTAAAAGTGGTCTGCTTCTTCCAAAAGGATGCGGGCAGAGGTCTCTTCCACCGCAGCAATTTCTACCCGAACACCTTCGGATTTCAGATGTCTTACCAGTTCCACATAATCTGAATCACCAGACATGATGATGACAGCATCGACTTTTGATGCCAGCTGCATGGCTTTAATCGTTAAAGGAATGTCTGCAGACTTATGGCAGGGGATGACCAACCCAAAGTAATGTTCATGCAGGCGTTCTGCCAGTTTCGTAGAAATGTTTTGCCCCTCCCGGAAATACAGCAAGCGGTTTAATGACCGCCCATTAAGAAGTTTGGAAATGAGCATGTCAAAATTGACCATGGTGTTATTATTCTTGCTCTGCTCATGAATACTGCGTTCGATGTTGTTGCCATCACATAAAATGGCCACAGACTGGTTTATAAGAATTTCTTTCGATGCCATAGTTTGTTTCACCTTTTTTTTAAAATCACAGAGTTTTCCACCCAGTCTAGGACCAATGGCAAACAGCGCCACCAGTCTCGGGGGAAAACTCTGGGACTCAAAAGGAATCGGCCCAAGCCCCGCAGGGCGAGCATCCCACCGGTCTATAACCGGTGGTAGCCGGTTCCTTTTTGAGTATACGGGCCTGCAGGGACTTTCGATCACTCGTATTATAGCGCTTTCGAACCCCGACTCCTGGGTATCTTTGCATTCTTTCGTTACAATGCGCCGAAGCCCAGTATCCTATCCATTAGATAACAGGCCCATAGGAAGTACAAATGGGGCTGTTTTAAAAATGTTTTGGAAATGAAATAAGGGGTTCCATCGATGGTTTTGAAGATGCTATGCCCATACTGGGAAAGAGAAAACATTTAAAGGGGAAAGTCTTTCCCGAAGGGATGATACCAA
>CAYIBV010000031.1:0-11638 GCA_964361725.1 uncultured Methanosarcinales archaeon
GTGAGGCGATGTGCTCCTTTATTGATCTTTGACACCTGCGCTCCAGTGTTAAAAGTCTCATGATATCCTAAATGCAGTTCCAGCAGTTTTTTCTTTGCTTTCTTGAGGATGGAAGTTTCATAATCGATCATCCATTGAAATTCAAACCAGCGGGCGATGTAATCAATACTTTCCAAAGCGATGAGGGCGAGAAAAACTCCTCCTAGAAAATAAGTGAGGCGCATGACATCGCTTTCCCCCGCAACCAGAAAGTCAATGATATATTTGATGAGTATAATGGGTACAAATTTCACAGCCTCATAGAAGAAAGCAATCACTACTCCTTTCTTTAATCCTTGTTTGATCTCCGGAATGATGGTGAACACTTTTTGGATGAGGTTTTGTTCGTTCATGGATAGGAGTGGAGAAGTATATGCTTATAAATATATATCCTGCAGAAGCGAAACGTTTTTGAACCGTTTTGTTGGCTTTGAAAGGAATGAGCCTTGATGTCGATGTGGCGATTATTGGAGCAGGAATAGTAGGAAATGCTTTTGCAGAATATCTCTCACGTCAGCTGTCGGGAAGAAACATTCTTGTGCTGGATCAGGGGAGAATTCCCGGTGATAATCAATCGGCACGCAATTTAGGGGTGGTGCATGTGGGAGTATATTATAATCAGCAGGAAAGTCCCTTACGTGCCATATTTTGCGGGGAAGGCAATGTCTTATTGTACGAATTATGTAGGGAGCATGATCTTCCCATTCGTAAAACGGGAAAGCTGATCGTGGCTCAAAATATGCAAGACGAGACCATGGTGGATATGCTGCTAGCTCGCGGACGTGAGAATAACGTCCCAGGAATTTGTAAGATAGCAGGAGAGGAAATTGAGCGGTATGAACCTAACGTACGGGGAGTTTCCGCGTTGTGGTTGCCTTCGTCGGGTATCGTTGAACCTACGAGTGTAGTGAAAAAATTGCGCTCCTTGGCAGAACAGGCAGGAGTACAGTATTTTGAACGGGCAAAAGTAACTCATATTGATGCTTCTGCTGATGAATTTGTCGTACATGTTTCCCGTGGCGGCAGGGGAGAGGATTTTACATTTTCCACAAAATATCTCATTAATGCTGCAGGATTGTATAGTGATGAAGTTGCTCGTATGGTCAATCCGGCATTTCCCTATCATGTGTTTCCCGTGCGGGGAGAAGCGGTGAAGTATTACGCCGATCAGCCTTGGTCTAAAGTTTCCCATAATATCTATCCTGCTCCAGTGTTCTTTGCGAAACCGGATGGAACAAGACAAATGACTTTAGGGGTGCATCTGACACCAACATTTGCCATGGATGCACAGGGGAATTATATCAAAGAAAGTACAGGAGAGTATGCTTTCGGAAGAACAGTTACCGTTGGCCCATTATCTGTCACGAAGTTAAGAGGAAAACCTATAGACAAAAATAATTGCGGCAGAGGGTTACGGAACACAAAAGCATTTTACCGGAGAATACGGAAAATGTTTCCCGGAATACGGAAAGAAGATTTGGAACATCATCAGGCTGGCGTTCAGGCGGTGTTGGCAGAGACAAAAGATTTTGTCTTTCAACGTGATGAGTTATATCATAACATGATTCATGCTGTAGGAATTTGTTCTCCGGGAATTACGTCTGCTCTGGCCATGGCAAGACATCTTCCAGAACTCGTGCCGGAATGGCAGTAATAATTCTTAGTACAAAATTCCTATTAAATAACTCATATCAAATAATTTATAGTACATAATTTATAATCTATGTTGATTTTTCCTGCGCATGGAACAACGTGAGGGGTTTTCGACAGAAATCTTACAATGGTATTCTGTTCATCAGCGTGATCTTCCCTGGAGGAAAGAAAGAATTGATCCCTATCGTGTGGTTGTTTCTGAATTTATGCTGCAGCAGACGCAAGTGTCTCGAGTGGTGGAGAAGTTCAAAGAATTTTTAACATTATTTCCTACCATTCAGGATCTTGCAAAAGCATCGACGGCAGAAGTCATTCAGGCATGGAGTGGCATGGGGTACAATAAGCGGGCATTATTGCTGCATCAATTCGCCCAGAAAGTGGTTGAGGATTATGAGGGAATTATTCCCTTCCAACCTGAAGCATTACGCAAGCTTCCTGGTATTGGGCCATATACTGCTGGTTCCATCGCCAGTTTTGCATTTAATAAACCTGAACCGGCTATTGATGTCAATGTGCGGCGGATTTATCTCCGTTTTTTTCAGGGTAAAGATCAAGGCTTGCCTATGGGACGAAAAGAGGAAAAAGATTTGTATGAATTAGTATTGTCTACGATTCCTTCAGGAAAGAGCAGGGATCTTCATAATGCCTTGATGGATTTTGGTTCTTTAATCTGTTTGAGAGATGCTCCTCGCTGTGGGGAATGTCCTCTGCAGAAATCTTGTCTGTTTGCTCCTCTGTACTCTACGAAGAAAGAGAAAGTTTTATTTGTCATGGAGAAAAAACAAGAGAAAGGAGTGTATGAACATGAAAAATATATCCCTAACAGAATATTTCGGGGGAGGATTGTGGAGTTTGTGAGGAAGAATGAAAGACAGGAAATATCTGTATTGGATTTTGGGCAGGCGATTAAGAAAGATTATACTCCAAAAGAAGAAAAGTGGTTGCTGGAATTATGTCAAAAATTACAAAAAGAAAAGTTATTGCACTATTCTCTGAAAGAGAATACTATCACCTTTTCTTTGTCTCATTTATAAGGAAACTTATCCTCAATATTTATGCTTTGGCTTTTGCCATCTAACAGCATGCGTTCTAAGTCAATATGCACGTATTTTATCGTATATGTAGAGTTTCTGGTTCTGAACACCAGTGAGTCCTTTTCCGCTGTTCTTTCTGTGACAGGACTGGTGCTAAGGTGATCTGTCGTTTTCCCTCCCGCAATGTCTTTTGGTATGGAAAGAGGTTCACCAATGTCAGTGAACGGTTGAAGAAAGCGGATGTACTGCTGAAAGCCGAAAGGAATGTGTCTAATGTTTTCTGCGGTAAGACGAGTAAGTTCTTCCTCGTTTCGGAAATAAATTATTTCTTGATTTTCTATAAGCATTTCGTACTTTAGAGTAGTACCAATATAAAAATCTTTCTTTGAAAAAGGAAGCAGTTTTTATGCGCAAACATTTAAATAAACTTTCATAAGGCGTAGTCTTATGATTATTACTACGCTTCTTCAGCAGCTGGGAGAGTTTTTTATCCGTGTCATTGAGATGTTAGGCTATCCCGGCATCGTTCTGTTGATGGCACTGGAAAGTATGATCGCACCCGTTCCTTCAGAATTAGTCATGCCCTTTGCCGGATTTCTGGCAGGGCAGGGTAAGTTAAATTTTATGTTAGTGATTGTCTTTAGTTCTTTAGGGAGTCTTCTGGGATCTCTTATTTCATATTATATCGGGAAACGGGGGGGGTATTCACTGGTCAAAAAGTTTGGGAAATATCTTCTGCTCGATGAGACGGACTTACAGAAGACACAGCAGTGGTTTGAGAAGAGAGGGGAAAAAACTATTTTTATCAGTAGATTTATTCCGGTGGTGCGCCATTTGATTTCTATCCCCGCAGGAGTAGGGAGAATGGATTTGAAAAAATTTTGCCTGTATACTGTTCTGGGAGCAACGTTATGGAATGGTTTCTTGGCATATGTGGGGTTTGTCTTGGGACAGCGCTGGGAGATGGTGCGCCAGTACACTGAGCCGTTATCTCTTGCGGTAGCCATTATTCTTGTGATTGCTGCTGTCATTGTGGTGTATCGCCATGTCAAGCACAAAAAAGTACAGCCCAAAAGTGCATAGTGAAACGCCATAAAGTATTTAATAAGAAAGAGTATTTTACGCTATTATGAAGCCATTCCATAAATTTTTAGATCATACTGCGGATGTCTTTTTCGTAGCGCGGGGAAGTGATTTGAAAGAATTGTTTGAACAATGTGCCTTCGCCGTGGAAGAGACGATGGTGGATGTACAGAAAGTGAAGCCGGTTGTCAAAGAGAAGATTCTGGTGGAAAGTGGGAAAGTTGATGGGTTATTGTTTGACTTTCTGGATGAGCTGCTGTTCTTTAAAGATTACAAGCAATTAGTATTCAGTCAATTCGAGATTGATATTCAGGAACAAGAAGGAAAATATAATCTTACCTGCATTGCTTCTGGGGAGAAGATAGATTTTACAAAACACGATCCAAAAGTAGATGTGAAAGCCATTACCCGGCACTTGTTTGAGGTCATTCATGACGAGCGGGGATGGAAAGCGCAGGTATTGATTGATATTTAATTAATATTTAAAAGGTGATAATGATGGTTTCATATAACTCACCCTCAGAAACAGGGTATGCTTCTCCTAGTTCATCGGGTTATGCCGGGAGTTCTTCCTCTAGTCATTCCTCTTCCAGTTCTTCCAGCATATACACCATCAAAGTGAAGTTTATCTGCTGCGGGTCGTTCAGCCGGGGACAGAGATGTACGGGATGTCCGGGGGGATAGAAAAAAAGATTAAAACGTGCAGAATAGTGTTCCGCCAGTTTCTTCTGCTCTGAACATACTGTAGATAAATTGTTTTCCCGTTTTAAAGCGTTCTCCCTTCTTGAATGTGTTTAAAAATTCAGGATTTTGCCTCGAGAGCTGGTTGTAGGTACGCCATTCTTCCCAAGGTCCATGGAGATCCTTACGAGCGTGAATTTCTACTGCTAGTCGTTTCAATATTTCTTCCGGTTTTCCACCATGAGTTTCTTTAATGTCTTCTGGGGTAAGAGTTACTGTATATCGTTGTTCCCAGACCGCAGTACCGTACACTGGGCAGGAAGACCCATTATGATACTCATAATATGTTCCTTCGTATGCAATGGTTGCTCCTTCTAACGAAGAGGGTAACGCAGAAAGAACAAGAGCTGCAATGCCGCTGAGGAGTTGTCTCATAATATTTCTAAAAGAAGAGGGGAATATAAGCTTTATGTAAGTATATGATAATGATAATCAGTTCCGGACTAGCCGTTCCCAGATTCACAACCCTTTTGCTACCAAAACATTTATATACTTAATTATACAAATATGCATAATTATGAGGAAATTACAATGGGCTTTCAGCTTGAAACAACTTCAATCAGCTAAGGCAGTTCTCGTTCCTGCTCTCTTTACCAAGCACCAGTATCACCTGCTGGAAAAGAGATGCAACAACCAGCATTTAACCCCTTCTGAACGCAGTGAATTTTCCCGCAGCATCTCCCCAAAAATGAATGCAATCTACTCCCTCTTGGAGAAGGAAACAGATTCTGTATTTATCTATGGTAAAGAGAAAATAAAACTTAAGAGGATCGCCCTAGGCATTAAGTATCTTAAGAAATTTTCCCGCCAATTCAAGAACAAACATGTGCTTATTACGGGAAGCTTCCTCTACAAAGACTATTATAAAGATATTGATGTGTTTGTCATAAGCAAATATGATAAAGTGGATTATCTGAAAGGAAAATTCCACATTAATCATCTTCCGGAAGAAGCGTATGCTTCTTTATTTTTTGCCAGTGCCCGGCAGGTTTGTATTTCCAACCAAAAAATAATCCCCGTTGAGATTAAAGAGAGTATAAATGCCGATACGTTTACTTCACTGTATCAAGAACTATTTAATGATTTGGACAGACATTTTCCCGGCGCACGGAAAACGCTTCGCGAATTTCTCCTGCAGGCAGCATTTCTATCGCAATTTTCTATTCCTGATTCTGTGCAACTGCATCTTCAGGTGGAAAAAATACTTCATGCAGTAAAACCAAAAGAAATCATCAAGAACATTTTTGTACAATCTGTGGTATTAAGTATGGGGCTGGAAAAAACTATTTTTTCTCTTCAAGAGATGATTTCATCTTATAAAGAGCTTATAATGGAGTATAAACAACACAAAAACTATTATGAAGACTTAATCTCTGCTTTCCAAGAGGTGATAGCGATTGCATGCTGATCAATTTAAAGAACGGGTACGATTGGTATTGGATGTAGATATTTCTTTTGATGGACATGTTGCGAAAATCATTGATAATCTTCTTGAAGATAAGCAACTACAAATCTTAGAATGGATCAAAGAATGTAAAGTAGGAATTGTCCGTCCCGAACCGTGTAAGAATCAACGTCATCTTATCGCTTTTATCTACAAATCAAACGATAACCGCATCAGGGGAATACTGACAAAAGAGAAGAATGCTTACTTCGTGGAATTATTCTTAGATAAGCATAAATATTACGACACCAAAAGGAAGTATTTAGGACTATGACTGGAACCATTTACCTCGACCACGCTGCCGCCACACCTGTAGATTCCCGTGTGCTGAAAGTGATGCAGCCATATTTTTCAGAAAAGTATGCTAATCCCAATAGTGGGCATGGTATGGGGGAAGAAGCGCGGGAGGCAGTAGAACAAGCGCGAGCAGAGGTAGCGAAAATTCTGGGAGCATGTGCGGAAGAAATTATCTTCACTTCAGGAGGAACGGAAAGTGTCAATTTAGCAATCAAAGGCGTAGCATTCGGCAGAAAGAAAGGACATATCATCACTTCTTCCATTGAACATGCTGCGGTGTTGGAACCATGTCGTTATCTGGAATCAAAAGGATTTTCTGTGACGTATCTCCCTGTTGATAATTATGGACGGGTCGATCCGCAAAACGTAAAAAAAGCAATCCGCAAAGATACCATTCTTATCTCCATCATGTATGTGAATAATGAAGTTGGAGCAATTCAACCCATTGCGGAGATTGGAAGAATTGCCCGTACGAGGAAGATTCTGTTTCACACTGATGCCTGTCAGGCCGGGTTGTTGGATGTAGATGTAGGAAAACTCAATGTGGATCTGATGACGCTGAATGGAAGCAAATTACATGGGCCGAAAGGCGTTGGATTATTATATCGCCGTGCAGGCGTTTCATTAGTACCTTTACAGCATGGGGGAGGACAGGAATCTGGTGTGCGAAGCGGAACGGAAAACGTGCCGGGAATTGTGGGGTTTGCAAAAGCATTGGAACTGATGCAGAAAGAAAGAGAAACAGAATGGAAAAGATTGAAACAGGTGCGTGATTATTTTGTACGAAGAGTATTGCAGGAGATCTCTCAGACGAGAGTGTTGGGACAACTTCAAAACAGTTCTCCTCATATTGTGACGGTAGCGTTTCGTGATGTGGAAGCAGAAGTGCTCATGAGGCATCTCACCCAGCAGGGGATATATGTTTCAGTGGGAAGTGCCTGTCATGTGCAGCAGATACGCCTCAGTCATGTGCTTACTGCCATGGGTATTTCTGAGAAAGATGGATTAGGCAGTATCCGGTTTTCGTTTGGTAAAGGAACGACGAAACAAGAAATGGATGTAGTGATTCGTGCACTTAAGAAGATTGTCTCAGCTCTGCGTCGGGTCTAAAGTAGGATGAGTTTTTTCTTTGAGATAGTCTTTCAATTGAGATTTGTCTCCCAAGAACAAGAGGAGATATTTTCCTACGCCCACAATACATACTTTTTGTCCTGGTTTTATTCCTGTTTCTCTGAGAGTGCTTATCACGGTTCGTCCGTTCTCATCCCATTCTAATTTTTTGATATTGACTTGTGCGTCTACTACTTTAAGCATCGTTTCCAGATTAAAATCACCATTTAAAGGGCTGGGGGATTGTTCCAGAAGGCGTTGAGTATATTGTTCCAATCCTCCTTCGAAATCGCCGGGGAGGAGATAAAGAAGAGAGGGTTCTCCTCCGTCGTAGAGGAATAATCCTACTGTTGAGGTCTGGGTTCGTGCATCTGAAGGAATGCTTAGACGATACTTATCTCCTACAGTGTGTTCATAAATGCCTTTAAAGAGCCCCATATAATCACTATTTAATAGTCATTTTATAAATCTTATCTTTCAAAATTACTGCTGGTACTGAAGAAGTTTATCTAGAACGTTTTGATCCCAGAGACGTCGTGGTTCTTTCTCTGCTGTTTTTCCGGTTTCATACAATAATTTATGGCGTTCCGGAAGCAATGGGGCAGCAGCAAGCATGCGGTCAACGTAGCTTCTGGGTTGAATGTGAGCAAAGTATTCTCCACCCATCTTCTCATGGTATCTTAATGCCGCAGCTACATCGGGAAGAGGCTCCCGTTCCCGTGCTAATAGAGAGGAATAATGTGGTGCAGTCATGTGTGACAGTTTATTATTGTAGGTTAACAGTAAGGCATGTAAATTTAAAAATGTTTTTGAGAAAAGTGAGACAAAAAAATCAAAGTATTAATGGGGGAAGACGTAGTTTCTCTGCTGTGGAAAGAGAATCACCTACATTTCTGGCAGAGAGTAGCATCGCTTCCCGTTAGACTTTCCAAGTTACTATTTTTAAACTATTTTACAGTGGTAAAATTTATAAACAGTTTTTAATATCAATGATGTATGGCTGATAAATTAGAAACTGCCAAGAGGAGCTTGGAAGAGATAGCCTCTACAGCTAGAGAAATAAAGAATTCTTTGCTTCCCATTCAGAGAAGGATTAGAGAGACTTCAGTTGAACTCCCAAAAACTACTATTCTTAATCGGTTATACGAAGAATTACTGACCATTCAAAGAATCGCCATGTTTAAAAGTTCAAAATCTAAAGATACAATGGTCACAAGAATGCAAGGCAGAGCACTTTTTCCCTTTGCCGGTGCACTCTATATGCCTGTCAGACAAGCCGATTTCCCCTATGATTATAACGATTTTTATAGGGGTTCTCTAAGATATTCAACAATATCTGATGAAGGTTATTCTTTGGACTTGTTATTGCAAGTAAATAATCCCGTCCATGAAGAAAAAAGTAAACTTCCCACTACATTTGTGTTAGAAAACACCAGTGGTTCGCTTAGAGGAGGAGTGAGCGCACAAAAATTAAGAGATTTACAATACTTCCAGGAATTAAAAGTTGACCCCTTTGTTGAGAATTATATTCAATTATTAAAATTGATAAGAGAAACATTAAGAGATTTTGCTGAATTTGATTTTGAAACATTAGAAGAACGAACGATTCCTGTAACCATTCCTAACGTTCCCATTAGAATTTTTGCTGATGAAAGATTAAAAAGAGTTTATCAAAAAGAAGAGAGAAGAATTATTGATGACCTGATGAGATCTGATGATTGGTCTCAAAGTCTTGGAGCGATTCAAAGCTTGATTGATGATGTTAGAGATCCTCGTTTAGGTCATCTAAGAAGGTACAGAGTTCTTTCAACTGATCCTCATTTTACACCAGTAAAGTTAACTTCTGCACCAGAAAAAGAGGATATAGTTGGAATTGATGAAAACTTAAGAAGATTGGAGGCATTAGTAAGAGGCTATGCGAAAGGAAAGAGCACTCCTAATATTGTTCTTCTTGGTCCTGGTGGTGTGGGAAAGACCACATCATTACGATATGTGATGGAAGCTACTACAGATGTAGATAACATCAGATACTTTTTGATGGGTTCATTGGAAGACATGAGGCAATTAGCAAAATTAAGTGACGGATACAAACCAGTAGGAGTGATTGATGATATGAGGGGGGAAGTTAATCCAAGAGTTTATGCTCACTTAAAGCAACAATTGGAAGGATTAGAAGATACGTTGTTTGACAGGGTCTTGATAATTATCAGTGCTAACCCGGAAATGTGGAATAGTCTGGATGATCCTGTTAAGCAACGTCTTGGTGGAGTGGAATTGACATACCAGCCAGATCCAAAATCATACGAGCAATTAGTTCGACAATTTTGTAGTAGATTTAACGTTGAATATAAACCAGAAATAGTTGAACAAGTTAAAGAGATGGTTCCACGTCAAGTTAGGGATTATGTCAGAGCGTTGGGTTCTGAGCAAGCTGGTTTAAAACAGAAAGCATAAGACAGAGAGTCCTATCCTGTTTTTAGTGTAATATTCAGTATCAAATAATAAAAAAACAAAAGTATAAAAACAGGAGTTATTTCCTTAGCAGCATGAAGAGAGGTGTCGTTGTTGGTTTAATAGTATTAGTATTTCTCTTTATAGTAGGTTGTTCTTCTTCAGAGCCAGAATTTGAAGAGGATAGTATTGCGGAAAATGTTTCTGTTCCTGAACCGGTTGTTGAACCGCCAAAAGTATGTACAGAGGGGTGGATTTGTCTCAATAATGAGAGCAGGGCGTTTCAGTACGTAGATTGCACGACCGTGAGCATGAAAGAATGTGGTTTAGGATGTGTCAATGGAACGTGTGTGACAAAAACATGTTCTATTGGATTTAAATGCATGACTTCAGTGACACGCGGATATCAGCAGGCAGATTGTTCTTGGATGAGCAAGCAGAAATGTGAATTTGGCTGTCATGAAAGAAATTGCACCACAGAAGAGGAGCAGCAGGCAGTGGAAGCAGCAGCGGCAGCGGCAGCTCCCGCACCACAACCGCAAGCCGCTTCTCCCGCTCCTCAATTGAAGATGGGAGAAACGATTAACGTTTCCGTGGGTGAGAATCAGACCTATCAATTACGCATTTACATTCTTGACCGGGAGCGGGTGAAATTTCAATTTGGAGATCTGAAAAGCGATTGGCTCACGCCGGGAGAGAGTTTTCGTTTTGCCTATGGCACTACTGTCGAGCTCGTTGATATTTACTTCCAGACGCATGAAGGGGGATTGAAAGCGGTGGAGTATAAAGTTTCGTAGATAGATATATTTTTATAGATTTCTTTATTTTATTCTATAATGAATTATCAAAAACAAGAAAGAGTTTGGTATACTCTTGAAAAAGTTGGTTATGCTTGGACTGCTACAGGTGTAGGGGCAGTGTTGTATGGAATAGTAGAGCGAGATGTTGATGCTGTTCGATTAGGAGTCGGAAATATTTTTGGAGGAATTGGGAGTGTGGTGATGGCACGAACAGTACGGGAATGTGTACGTGATGTGCAGAGTTCTTCTCCTTCTTTAGAAGTAAAGTTAGAACCAGAGTAAAAATAAAATAGTGATGGGAACTAAAATTTATTTACCTGGGCTCTCCACATCTTTTAGATTATCTTTTAATCTTTCCATAAAGTCTTGCAATACCCCGGGGTATTCTGGTGGCTCACCTTCTCCATCCAATCTGTTTTCTCTTAGAAAGTCTCTGAAATCTTCAGGTGTCACTCGTGATCCTTGTGCTCGAACAATTTCTTCTATAGTCTTCATCCTCTGATATTCTAACTTACTTCCTGCTTCTGCACGTGCTCTAATTTCTGCCGCTTCACCATAACTATTGTACTCGCTGCACTTACCAGACCCTACACCTAAGCCTACCATCACTGTCGCTATTCCAAAATATTGTGCAAATTCTCTCGCAAACCGAGAATGATACCACTTCTGATTTTGTTCATCCATGAACCGAAGAAAAGATTGTTTATTTATAAATTATCCTTCTTAAAAAAAATAGCGGGGGGAGGACTTTCAAGCATTTACAAGCTTTAGTAAAGGTGCTTTTGAACCTCCGATCTATGGGTTATGAGCCCATCGGGTACTCCTAGCTTCCCTACCCCGCTATGATTTATTAGAAAAACCACTTCTTTAAAAACGTTTGGTCAAGTTTGGTATATAAGAAAAAAATTAATCAGTGTTACATTTAACTTATTTCTGCTCGAAATATCTTTTTCTAAACTTGGTATACATTAACTTGACAGCAATTT
>CAYIBV010000032.1:0-1682 GCA_964361725.1 uncultured Methanosarcinales archaeon
ACACCCGATGATTTTTTAAATACATGCGCAATTCCCAGAAGAACCATGAAAATCCTGCTGATCCATGCCGATTTCATTACTTTTGAAGCTAAAAAGAAAGCGCTCAAAGACGCGCAAGACGTTCCCAAAGGCCCGCATCGTGTGGAAGAATGCCTGGTCGTCTTTACTGCTGTAGAGAAAAGAGATGAACAAAACCTCCCAAGCATGATCCAGCGTTACGTACAGGAAATCAAAAGTGTGGCAGAACAAGTCAATACACGTTCTATCGTGTTGTATCCCTATGCTCATTTAAGTTCTCAACTATCCTCTCCGCAAGCAGCAGAACAAGTCTTAAAAGAAGCGGAACAACTTCTCGTGGAAGGAAAGTACAAAGTCACCAAAGCGCCTTTTGGCTGGTATAAATCATTCAATATATCCTGTAAAGGTCATCCTTTATCGGAACTGAGTCGGGAATTTTCTGTAGAAGATCCCTCTACATCCCCAACAGCTTTATCATTACAGCGAGAATATAAAAATGAACCATTTACGTTTGACGCTCAGAAAACGCTTACTCCAGAAGAAAAAATCCGCTTATCCGCAACTATTATTGTGGCCAAAGCGATTAAAGAACAATTTAAAGAAGCGGCCATTGGTAGCATCGGATTTCATCATGATCAGGCTTTTGTTGATATTGCTCATTTTTCATGGAAGACAGACTTCCTTGCCCGCCTGGAAAAAAGAGTGGCAGAATTATTAAAACAAAATCTGACTATTGCATTTTTACAGGGTAAAGAAGCCCTTGATTCTTGGCAGCAGGACATCGCTCAGGATTTTGGAAAGAACGCAGTAACATATGCATTCAGTGATATTCACATTATTCCTCCCTACAAAGACCCTTTTGTCAAATCAACGAAAGAAATCGGTGTGATTAAGATCCTCTCTGCTGGCAGCGCGTACTGGAAAAATAATGAGAAGAATCCGCAATTAACACGAGTGTACTGTGTAGGCTTTGCCACGCAGGAGGAATTGGAAGCATATCAAAAAAAACAGGAAGAGGTAGAAGCGCGCTCTCATGTCAAGATCGGAAAAGAACAAGGATTATTTGTCATTTCGGAATTAGTTGGTTCTGGCTTGCCTTTACTTGCCCCTAAAGGAATGATTATTCGTAATGAAATTACTACATTTTTATGGGAACTGCATAAAGATAAAGGCTATCAACAAGTTTGGACTTCTCATATTGCTAAAGATACGTTGTATAAAACCAGCGGGCATTATGATAAATTTGGGGATGAATTGTTTAGAGTTAAAGGAAAAGTGGATGACTTTATTTTAAAGCCCATGAACTGTCCACATCATATGCAAATTTTTAGTTCTTTTAATTTCAGTTATAAAGATATGCCTCTACGTTATTTTGAACCGGCTACAGTGTATCGTGATGAAAAATCCGGACAATTGATGGGGTTAAGTAGAGTTCGTGCCATTACTCAAGATGATGGACATCTTTTTTGTAGAATGTCTCAAATTACGGAGGAGGTGCGTACTATTGTAGGAATAATTCACGCGTTTTATCACACTATCGGTATGGATAAAGATTATTGGGTGAGATTAGGATTAAGAGGAGAAGATAAATCAAGATATTTAGGAACGGATGAAGGTTGGAAATTAGCTCAAGAATCTTTAGAAAAAGCAGCTAAAGAATTAAA
>CAYIBV010000032.1:1692-11048 GCA_964361725.1 uncultured Methanosarcinales archaeon
TAAAATTACCTTACCAGAAAGCGGAAGGAGAGGCAGCTTTTTACGGTCCAAAATTAGATTTCCTGTTCAAAGATGCTTTAGGGAGAGAATGGCAGTTAGCGACGATTCAATGTGATTTCAATCTTCCTGAACGATTTAATCTTTCTTTCATGAATGAGAAAGGAGAAAAAGAGCGTCCGGTTGTCATTCATCGTGCTATTTCCGGCTCATTAGAAAGGTTTATGAGTATTTTAATTGAACACTTTGCCGGTAAATTCCCGCTTTGGATCAGCCCCGTGCAGGTGAAAATTGTAACAGTAACTGATAGAAGCAATGTCTTTGCTCAGGAACTTCTAGACAGATTACATAAAGAAAATATCCGCACTGAACTGAATGACAACTCAGAAACTATTGGGCGGAAAATCCGTGACGCTCAATTGGAGAAAGTCAATTACGTTGTCACTATTGGCGATAAAGAAGTAGAGAAGAAGACTCTGGCCGTACGCACCCGAGCCGGAGAGGTTACTTTTGATGTGAAAGTAGATGATTTTATTGCCCAAATAGAAAAAGAGATTAAAGGAAAAGTGATATAATTATTGGAAATTATTGAAATTCCGGCTTAAAGAGGAGGGAAATGAGTCGATTACAAATTGTAACCAACTGAAAATGAAGTCTTCCAATGGCAAATTTTACCTAACAGATGTAGGAGATACCGAGCAAATTCTAAAGTTGGTTCAATCCATCCCTTCAAAGAAAGCCGAGCCGTTTAATTGGAAAAAAATGAATCTCACAGTACCGACTTGAACAGGTGAGGTTACTTTTAATGTTCCTGTGGAACAGTTTATAGCGCAGTTGAAAGAAGAAATTGAAAAGAAGAGTATTACGTGAGTTTTTGTTAAAAATTATGCTAAACTACTGGTCAATATGCAGAGAGGCAAAGCCTCTAGCACACCGAAGGCTTCGCCTTCCAGTGGACCAGTGGAATTCTCAGCTTAAAACCAACTCATCCCATACGCCACAAACAATGGCACGAACACGAGGGAAAAGGTGTTGATAACTTTTATCAACGCATTTAATGCTGGTCCGGCGGTATCTTTGAATGGATCACCCACCGTATCACCCACGACCGCCGCTTTATGAGCATCACTGCCTTTTCCGCCATACTGCCCGGATTCAATGTACTTCTTGGCATTATCCCATGCTGCTCCCGTATTGGCCATAAACAACGCCATCAATAACCCCACAAGAATCACGCCGATCAACAACCCGCCAAGAGCTTTAATGCCTAACAACAATCCCACTGCTAATGGCGCGGCAATAGCCATTACCGCTGGCAGGATCATGTTCCGCAATGCTGCTTTCGTGACAATATCCACACACTTGCCATATTCTGGTTTTGCTTTCCCTTGCATCAATCCTTTGATTTGCTTGAACTGTCGCCGTACCTCTACCACGATACGATGGGCCGTACTTCCCACTGCGTTCATACACATGGCAGAGAAAGCAAATGGCAGTAATGCCCCAATAAACAAACCCACCAGCACTGCCGGATTCGTTAACAAAAAACTTACAGGCTGATGAAGAGCTTCCTCCACTTCATAGGTAAATGCCGCAAACAATGCTAACGCCCCCAAAGCTGCGGAACCGATAGCATATCCTTTGGTAACAGCTTTTGTAGTATTTCCCACGGCATCAAGAGCATCCGTCACTTTACGCACTTTCTTATCGAGACCCGCCATTTCTGCAATGCCACCAGCATTGTCTGTAATCGGACCATAACAATCTAAAGCAATGATTACTCCCGTCAGAGATAACATCGCTACAGCGGCAATGGCAATACCATATACTCCTGCCAGCATATACGCTGTGACAATGCCTCCACAGATCACAAGCACAGGCAGAATAGTAGACTGCATCCCAATTGCTAATCCTTTAATCAAGTTCGTTCCCGCTCCCGTCAGAGAAGCTTCAGCAATTTTCTTGATGGGACTATATTTGGTGCTTGTATAATATTCTGTGATGATATTGATGAGCAACGTTACCACTAACCCCACAATCGTTGCCAGAAACAAGTTCAATGGATTTCGCGTGTACATAGTCACAACGTAAAATCCTCCTGCAGAAAAAATTCCGGCAGCGATCAATCCTTTGTACAACGCCGCCATGATATTCTTAGAGCGGCCTAAACGCACAAAAAACGTTCCTAAGATGGACGCAATGATCGCCACGATCCCCAGCATTAAAGGATATTCCACCGCCATGTTAAAATTATTGCCAATAGAAGGAACGACTGCTAACAGCATGGCGGCAAGCAACGTCACCACGTATGTTTCATATAAGTCTGCCCCCATCCCCGCGCAATCACCCACATTGTCTCCCACATTATCCGCAATGGTCGCGGGATTTCGCGGATCATCTTCTGGAATTCCTTTTTCTAACTTCCCTACTAAATCCGCTCCCACATCTGCCGCTTTGGTAAAAATTCCTCCCCCCACCCGGGCAAATAACGAAATCAATGATGCTCCAAATCCTAATCCTACTAATAATAATGGATCACGAAAAATAGCATAAAACACACTGATGGCAAACAACGCTAATCCTACCACGGCCATTCCCGTGACAGAACCGCCTTTAAACGCCACGTCTAATGCTTCTTTTAATCCCTTCTTCGCCATTTCCGCTGTGCGCACATTTGCCCGCACCGAAATCGACATGCCAATATACCCCGAAACTGCGGAAAGAACGGCTCCAAATAAGAATCCTGCCGCCACGGGAAGGCTGATAACGTATCCCAGCACTGCTGTAATAATCACTGCAAACACAGCAATGGTCTTGTACTGCCGTGCCATGTACGCCATCGCTCCCTCTTTAATGGCTGCGGCAATCTCCTGCATCTTCGGGCTGCCGGCATCCACTTTCAGAATTTTCCATGCTAAATACCAGGCATATCCCAATGCCAATAAACTCACCACAATAGCCACTATGCTTACAAATACCATTATGAAAACACCCCCTGTAATGATTGGAGAAAGAGGAGGAGAATTGCTTTATATATTTTACGATGGTAGAGAAGGTAAATCAAGTAAAACTAAGCTACATCTTGGTTTAGGCGGTGCAAGAAATAGTACGAGTATTACATTCCTGCGCATGAAATGAGAACAAAGTATCTCATTTCAGTGCTGAAAAAGAATCGTCATTCTTTTTCATGCGCAGGAAAAAGTAATTTCTTCATTTCTTAACTGGGTTTGATACAAGAAGGGATAGTTTTCCCTTCTGTACACGGAAGCCCGTGCTTCCGGTACTGAAAGACTATATCTTTCATGTACAGAAATGAGATAGTTTTCTCATTTCTTGTACCCCGTTGCACAAAGTGAAACAACGATTTCACTTGTGCCCCAATAAAGTCGTTGCTTTATTGTGTGCTCTGCAACGACTAATTATTCTATGAAAATGGGTTTAATACCCCGCAGCTCTGCTGTGATTGGGATTTTTACTTCTTGCGACTGCTTCTACTGCTTCAAACCATTAGAAACCTTTATAAAATAACTACTTTTTAATGACATAATATGACAAAAACAATGAGTAGTATGGGAGTTAGTACCCTCACCGTTGGAAGAAGTACTAAACCTTCTCATAGTGGTGCAGTATATAAACTTACACAAAAATTAGGAGAGGGCAGAAATGGTGTTGTCTTTAAAGGATATAATACTGGTGATACCAGTGATGGCTTTGATCCGGCAGATACGGAACCCGTGGCAATAAAATTCCTAAAATGTAATCAAGGAGGGGTAGCTGCTCAAATGCTGCGACGTGAAGTCGCCCTGCAAGCCATACTGAAGTCACCTTACCTTGCCAACGTAGAAGATTATTTGGCTGATCCAGAACAGCCTTACTTAGTGATGGAATATGTTCCAGAAACGTTGTTTGGGCTTTTCCGCAAAAAAGCCATTAATCAAAAAGTAATCATGAATCTAATAAGACAAACCCCTCTCCTGTTAAAAGATTTTCTTAACGCAGGAATTGTTCACTTAGACCTTAAGCCGAACAATGTGGGGTATCAAGGTGGAGTAATCGGAGAAGAAGTTGATCTTGAAGATTATGACAATGGCGGTATTATTGCCCTTGATTATGGGTTAGCTTTACTTCTCCCACTAAACGGAGGCAGCATAGTTAGGCATACTGGAACTGCACAAACTCTCCCGTATTCCGCTCCTGAATTTGTGCAGAATGGTGAAGTAAACAGAACAACGGATACGTATGGCATAGGCAGGACTTTGGAATGGGTGCTGACAGGGGTCTTATCTGAATCCCCTGCAGAATTTAGAGAGAATGTTATCTCTTATCATGGAGAAAAGCCACCGCAGTCGCTCATTGAAATGTATGCTGCGATGACTGCTCCTGATATGTCAGGAAGACCTTCGCCGGAAGAATTAGAGCGTATCGCCACTCCAGTTGTCGCAGAACTAGAAGAGAGAACTATTTTATTTAGCGCAAAAAGCATACAAAAATCACCTGCACCAGCAGATGAAAGAACGTATGCCAGAGCAGATTGGTCTTCTGTTGATGAGCCAACATCTTCAGAGTTACGAGCTTTAGAGATGATCTCTGAAAAAACCAGTAGGGTGATATAACATCGCGCGCTGTTAAATCCTCCGACCTACGAGTGAAGCGTAGCGGAACGGAGTGGGGAGGACAAGGAGCGAAGCGACGCAGAGTATTTTAATCACAAAAAGGCAGCAGCCTTTTGTGCAGAAAACCACAGTTTTCTTGCACCGTAAATCGCATTGACACCTCGCATAGACAATGTTATAGGAAGTTTTAATTTCCTTGTTTTTCTTTTTGTCGTCTATGCGAAGGTGTCAATGCACAAGATTTACGGAAGCGTTAGCGTACCTGCAAAAGTGATTAAAATATTGGATTTAACTAGATTCTTTGAGTCGGTAAGAAAATCACTTTAGTTAAGAGAATAGTTAAGAAAATCTTACTATATCAAGAAAATCCGACCACCCCCAGTCAATAGACTGGAGGTATGCTCGCCTGCGGGCTCGGGTCGGATTTTCTGTTCTCATTTTCCACTAGATTGTTTCTTTGTTGGAAACCACCAGTGAACACACTGGTGGAAAATGAGATTTTAAGGTGATTTTCATGACGACACCACAATAACTTTCTTCTTCTGCCTAATAGTAAGGTACGGTTTCTGTAACCTTCGCTTTAACCCTATATCCTGTGTTAGCACGAAATCCCCCTGTTTGGAATGTTTTACCAATATATCATCCACGATTCCTTCTTCGTTCAGAACCCCAATGCGTTTCGTCTGTAATAATGCCAATGCCACTTTTGCCGCAGTATGATACTTTCCTCTCCCAGATTGAACCAGTTGTTCCAATTCCCGCACTGTTCCCTGCAGCACCATAACCTGATAAAGAAAATCACAACAATGGGCTAATTCCGCAAACACATCCATGTGAAATTCCATCACTGCCATCACGGCATTCGTATCAAGAATGATGTGTTTCATGTGCCACCTCCTGCAGCGCGGCAATCCAGAACAGGCGTATCCCCACTAAAACGACGACAATTCCCAGCATAAATGCCAGCATTATCCCCACGGGCCATTCTTCGATGAGCGACCAATACAATCCTCCTAACATAACAGCAAGGACAATTGCATTAATAACTGCCACAACCAGCGTCTTATGAAATTTCTGTATCAGTATCTTTCCCCACCTCTTAAAAAATTCTTTCCATTTATGTCTGGGTAAGAGCCCAAATCCCACCAGTAAGAGATAATACACCACGCCAAACGTATATAATATCCCTTTCACCCAGTTGGACATAATAGTGGGATCCATTCCTTGCGCTACAAATGAGCGCAGAAGGAAATAACTTCCTCCCAGAAACACAGAAAACACCACAATATTCAATCCGGCATAGGTTATCCATTGATATCCCCATTCTTTCCATGTCCCTTTCTGAAGGATATCATGACTGAGGATCCACAACGCTCCATTGAGGATAAGTATAATCCCCAGCACGATGACCAGTATCCAGACAATATGCCTCTGTAAAGCTATATAACTTTCATACACCGTGGCTAGTTCAGGGGTAAATACATTTCCTTCCTGCAGCTGCGCGGCATCATAATTTGCTCGCTGCAGTGGTTCCACGATTCCCTGAATATCTGTAAAGATCAGAAACTGAGAGTATAATCCTCCCCCCATCACCAACCCAAAAAGAATGATTTGCAGAATAATCAGAACTATCACCTTCCGTTGGTGATGTCGTATTCCTTTCCATGCCTGCATGAATCCCTTACGTACGTACCACATACAGAAACGTAAATAAAAACAGTATAAAGACTTTTCTGTTTATCTCTATCTATCGATGTTATTTCTTGTAGCGCAGACCGCAGTTGAGCAACGCAGAGTTCGTAGAGGTCGGCAACGTTTTATCTGTTACACGTTTAGGGTTCGGCTCACTAAAGTTTAAAAAGTCGTAGTTATTCGTTCTGACTAATGACCAAAAGAGGCATTAAGATAACCAAAGAAACGTACTTCAAAGGAACACGAAAAGTAGGTCTTGATTCTGGAATGTTGATCAGTCTCGTTGATAATGCTACGTTGTTTTCAGAATATATTTTGAAGATTGATGAAGAAGAAGGATTGTTGTTTACTCACGAAATCTGTACGGAAGAAGCAGTTGAAGTTTTATCTAGAGATTATCGCTGGAAGAAAGAAGATGCCCATAAAGCAGTTCAAAAATTTCTCGATGAGCACAACATTGAGGTTATTCCCAGAGACCGAGGAAATTCTGAAAAGGTCCGATGGATGTTTGAAGAGTGTAAGAAAGCAAGTATTGACTTTCATCCGCCAGATTGCTTTATCATCGCAGATTTTTACAAGAATGGAATAAACAAAATTTACTCAAACAATAATCACTTTTTGGATGCGTGTAGATTGTTTAGTATGGACACGTCGAAGCTGAAAACAGAAGAGAAAGAAATTGAAAGACAAATGAGAGAAATCTTTACGCAGCGTAGAAGAAAATAGCTTTCTGTTCATCACCATTTGCTTTCTTTAGAGCATCTTGCCATTTTTGATTTCTCAGCTGTTGTAGAGATTTTTCAGCTTTCTCTTTACTCACTTTTGGAACCATTACTTCGTAGAACATCTCAAACTCTAACAAAACAAGTTCTTTTCTGGCGACTTCTCTAGCTAGTTGAGAAGCTTCTTCCATTATTTGCTGCTCTCGTTGTTCAAAGAGTTTATGGAATTGTTGGGTTTCTGCCATAGTGGGTTAAAATGAAGCGGTTTTAATAAAGGTTTCGCTGAGTTTTTCAGTAATATGCTAACTCCAGTTTAATCCCATCTGGATCAGCAAAAAAGATGGCATAGTAATTAGGAGTGTATTTAGGATACAATTTGGGTGAATCATAGATCAGCACTTTTTGTTGGAGTAAAAATGCGTAAAAATTATCAACCTCTTTCTTAGATCTTGCTTTTAGACAAACATGATGAAGACCGGGAGCATGAAATTTGTAGTTATAATTTGGATATTGTGCTTGTTTAATCCAGAGACAAAATCCTGGGATAATTTCCCAAGCAGCTCCTTTTTCTTTTTCTGCAAGTTTTCTAAGATTTAATTTTATAAAGATTTTTTCATAGAAGTCTTTACTTTCTTTAATATTTTTTACGGCTATCGTTATGTGTCCAGATGGGTCTATAGATTTTTTATTCATTTTTACGGATAGTGTTGTGAAATGAGTGGTGGTTTAAAAGCTATTCTCTTTGTAGACGTAAGGTGAGCCGAACCCGTCGTAATACGTTGATTTGTAAAATTCAGGTTAAAGAAGAGAATTACGCTTCCTTTGCCGACCGGAACGAATTAGACCTATCTATCTTTACTTTGCATAATAATCCCAATATTCCCGCATCACTCCCTGAGGCTCTACATCTGTCACTTTAATCTTTACCCGTTTGGTGGGTATAGAAAACTCTACCACTGACAGATGTCGTTGTTGGGCATCCTCAATCTTCCGCATAATCTCTTCATCTGTCAGGGGAAATGCTTCTAATCCTAACAATTTTTTCAGGGTCATGATCTAAAAGATTTCGTCGATGTTATCATCAAACATGCCATCAAACAGATCGTCTTCATCATGATCCATTCCTTGTTCATATCCTAGCATAAATCCATCCTCCTCGTTTGTTAACGAATCTTCATCAACCCATTGTGCCCGTATTTTCTTGGAATAAGGGCCGTTTACCATTCTTTTTGACACTGTTGTCATACTTCCCCCCCCGTTTTCCTGCGGCAGGAACGTAACTTTTCCCTGAGAGTCAATATGCATAAACCTGTTTGGAACCCCTTTCATATTTACCACCCCCCCCATTCTAGATATTTTCTGGTTATATTGGAATCTTTCCGTTATAACATTTCTTCCATAACATTTAAATATAAATACCTTTCCTTAATACTATATATCTACTATATACTTTAAACTAAGTGTATAATGAAAGGAGGGTAATACCATGGAATATAGAAAACTCATCTCATTCGGAAAGAATAGTTTTGTCGTGTCATTGCCTAAAGCTTGGGTGATACAGAACAAGCTGAAGAAGGGAGATTCCATCTATATCGATGAAAGTTCACATAATCTTGTCTTGCAGCCTCGTCCGCAGGCTGAACCGGAAGAAAAAGAAATCACTATAACCATTGATGGAAAAGATATTCGTCGCATTCAGCGTGAGCTTATTGCAGCGTATATCCAAAATTATAAACTCATTACTCTCACGGGAATAGAAATTAAAGATAAAGCGAAAAAGATCCAAGGATTTGTGCAAAATCTCGTGGCGTTAGAAATTTTGGAACAAGATTCGAAGAAAGTGGTGGCCAAGGACTTTCTGAATCTGAATGATATTTCAATAGAGCAAATCTTGCGGAAAATGGATATCATTACCCGTTCGATGATCAAGGACTGCAAAACTATGTTTGTTGAGGATAACTATGAAAATATTTATAATCGTGATAACGATGTTAATAAGTTTCGGTTCTTGATTTATCGCATAGTCTGGTTTGGGATGGAAAATCCCTCTGCAGTTTTGAAAAAATTAAGTTTAAAACAACGTGATCTGTTTAATTTATGGTGGCTCTCATTCAGTTTGGAATCAATAGCGGATTATACCAAGCGCATAGCGCGCTACATGAAAGATGTAAAATTAATCCCAAAAGAACAGAAAGAATTTATTACATTGCTAGAACAGCTGGAAATCATGTTTTCTGATTCGATGAAAGCATACTATACCAATAATGTGGAACTTGCCCATCAAGTGGTGCAAAATCGGTTTGATATTATTCAACAGTTTGATGATTTTTAT
>CAYIBV010000033.1:0-10848 GCA_964361725.1 uncultured Methanosarcinales archaeon
AACAATAGTAAAACTACATGGACTTGCGGGCATTAAAAAAAGAGGTCGATACCCTTTCCAACGTGGAAGAGCATCTCGAACTATTCCAGAATAATTGGATAAAACCATTGCGCACCAACACTAATTCTCATCTTCCTTTTCTTAAGAAGCTCGATGCCCAGACCCGGCTGCATCTCAACAAACAACTGGCAGAATTTCAATCTCACATCCCCAAAGTGAAGCAGGGACAAAACGTTAATGATAAGCTCCGCCTCTATGCCAAATATCTTATCGACCTTAAACTGAATGCCATCCAAGGCAATCCTTCCCGATCAAAACTGATTGTCAACCAGATGCTTAATGATGAATATCTCAAATTCAATCAAACTATGATAGAAGTCCGTGAATTTGAAGAGGCCATAGAAAAAATGTCTGACCATTATCAGGATATCAATGTCTTATTACAAAAACAGCTGACGCTGGAAGAGACTATCTTCTTCCTCGACCTTCCCCATAAATTATATCTTCATCACCTTAGAAAGACCGCAGAACGGCAGAAACACCTCATGCGTGATCTCGGCAGACATTTCATCGTCTTAGCCAAAGAAGCAAGCCTCAAGAATATTCCATTCAAACCATGATTACCTACACTCTGTTTATAGGCATCTTAGGAATGCTTCTCATCTTAATAGCATTCATCCTCGACGAGTTTTATAAGAGATGGAACCAGAATACTGTTCAGTACAACATTCTCAACATTATCGGCTCTGCCCTGTTGGTATATTATGCCCTGACACTTCGCGCCTGGCCGTTTGTTGTTCTGAATATTGTATGGTTTGCAGCAGCAGGATACAAATTACTCCAGATCGAACAGAAGAAGAAATAGGGTTTTTCTTTCATAATGTTCTTAAATAGCTTATCGTAAAGATTAAACCATGACTGATTCAAAACCAAGAGTGCTCGTTGTTACGGACCAGAATGACCCTTTCGATCGAACTTTAGATATTTGGTTACTAAATCCTTCACGACAAGATGGTTTGCCTTTCACGGTTGAGGTCTTCGAAGCTCGACATCCTCCACGAAGAGTCATGGAAACGGAACTCTGCGACCATTTGATGGATCATCAATATGCCTTTGTTGCCGCTCCCTATCATTTAAGACTTGATGAAACCATCAATGCCCAGCATGTAGGAAAAACGGTATATTACGGCCCCAATTACGATGAAGGGATTGACACCACAAGGCTTTTTGTTATGTATAGGACAATCATTGGGGGATTCTTTGAAGAAATAAAAGAAAGATATTTTTCTTAACTATGTAATACATTTTTCCCATACTCACAATACTTTTGTATCCTACATCCCCCACACTTGGGCTTCACGGGCAAACATAGGGTCTGTCCATGCCAGACAAATAACTTGTTTACGTCTCGCCAATGCTCTCGAGGAACGATCCTCTTCAACGCTTCTTCCGTCTCATCAGGAGATTTGGTCTTCACCCATCCCAACCTATTAGAAATACGATGTACATGAATATCCACAGCAATGGCCGGTTTCTTAAACGTATAAGCCAGAACACAATTCGCCGTCTTTCTTCCCACTCCCGGTAAAGATATTAACTCTTCAAACGTATCAGACACTCGCCCCTGATATTTCTCCAGAATAATTTTAC
This sequence comes from uncultured Methanosarcinales archaeon, assembly GCA_964361725.1. Classification (GTDB taxonomy): domain Archaea; phylum Nanobdellota; class Nanobdellia; order Woesearchaeales; family GW2011-AR9; genus CAYIBV01. The sequence continues at coordinate 1,651 of CAYIBV010000033.1, forward strand.
TCAATTCTTTCACATGCTTTGCTTTCACTGTATAAAACCCAACACCATACAATTCTTTCTCTAAAATAGTCTTATCTAGTTTCACAAAATCTTCCGGACGGGGATACGCTGCAAACAATTTTTTAACAAGAGGGATGGTAGTACTATCTCTCGTTCGAGAACTTAACAATGTCATCACCAGCATCTGAAACGGCGTGTAGTGTCCTAATTCTTCCAGCATGGTCTGCCCATGATCCCGCTCTAATACAGAAAATACTTTAATTATTCCTGTGGCCGATACCATTTACATAAACAAGACCAGTAACCCTAACACCAGCATAATGGCGCTGATAGCAAAACTCAACAGCCGATGATTATGCTTTTCCCATAACTCAAACGCTTTAGCTGAAAATTCTCCTTTCTGTTTCGCCATAGTATGAAGTTTCTGCCGTATGAAATAAATGAACAGCACCACGGCAATCAAATGCAGGATAAAGATAAACGAATAATATAATAACAACGGCCACACCACTACTCGCGTACTTTCATCCGCAAGCAGCAACTGTAATGATGTAAATGATATGCTTGTTTCTCCAAACGCAAAAAAACTGCCTAAGAATCCTAAGATAAACATTCCCAAAGGAGAGGTAACAATCTGCAGAGACCTCCTCCCGCGAACACGCCACGTCTCTGAAATTGTTTCCAGCCAGGCATCCCAAGTGCGGAAGAATCCTTTAATATTAAGCAATCCCAAGATGACCGCAATCAATCCCACCAGCTTATACAAGAAAAAACTGAGTTTTGACCCTGCAAACCAGGTAAATTGTCCAAAACCATACAGGAAAAAAGCGATATAGACTCCCAACACAAAAATAAATCCTTTACGCAGCATGCTCGTGTCAGAAGTAATAGTAAATAATGCGGTTAATAAGACCAGAATTAATGCGATAGCTCCCGGCCCAAAGCTGTCCTGCAACGCGGAGCGGGTCAAGGTGATAAATGTTAACGTATCAATGACACGAGGCGATTCTTTTTCTCCTACTACTCCCACCGCATTCGTGGACTGTACACTTGGACAGCTCACCAGCGTATTTTCCTGAACACGATCTTCCAGTAAAGAAAGGATAGTCTCTTTCCCTACAAAGTAACTTTCTGGCATAAATACCACAGGAATTCCCTGTGATCCCGGGGGAACACCATAGGAGGTAAAATACTGCTGAAGAAGGACATAATTTTCTTTGCTATGATACACTTCATATTCCTGCAGCTGCAATTGCGGATAGCGGATCTGCAGCTGCTTCATATATTCATTTGTCTGTTCGCACCCAGCACAATTAACGCCATAAAAATACGCCAGACAGTCATTTTCCACCCGGTCTTTGGGAGCAATTTCAAGAAAATAAGATGGTAACTCGGCAAGAACGATAAAAGATACAACGAGGAGAGACAGTACAAGACTTGCAATAAAACGTCTATTCACCATTCTTTTTCTGCTTGAATAAAGAACATGGCTTATTTAAAGCTTTTTGTTTGGTAGGCTAATATAAACACCTCGCCAAATCCCTCGAAGGGATAGTTTTCTCTTCGGGGTCCCAGAGGCTTTGCCTCTTAGGAGGCCAGTGCCTGTTTGGTAAAGAAGAATTTATTAATAACCGGCATTTTTATCAGAACATGGTACAAGAACTTACAGCCCAGACATTTAAAACAGAAGTACTTCCATCTCCTCTTCCGGTCATTGTAGACTTCTGGGCGTCGTGGTGCGGACCATGCAGGATGCTTGCACCGGAATTTGAAGCTGTCAGTACAGAACTTGCTGGTACATTAACATTCGCCAAGATTTCTACAGAAGACTTTCCAGAGATTGCCCAAGAATATGGAATTACGGGCATTCCCTGCTTGATTATATTTCATAATGGACAGGAAGTTAATCGCATTATTGGTTTCCATCCCCGCACCATGTTAAAACAGAAGATTGATAGCATTCTGCAGTCTCTTTAATTATTTTTTAATTATCTGTGTCTTTTGCTACATCTCTCTCTTACTTCTTCAAAGTGAAAATTTATAAAGAAAACTCATTCGCATCAAAGCATGGACCTTCCTCTTTTCCCCAAAAACTGCCCTATTGATGAGACCGCTGTGATATTTGACCAAAGTACTCTTGAGTGCATAGACTTTGAAGATTTTGCTGGTACTCTGCCCATATACTGTGCTCGTCAATTCTTAGATAAATATGACACCCAATTCTTTAATCTTCTGCGGGGTATCTTTCCGAGAAAAATAAGAGAACTGAGAGAACTAGAAACAAAGTCTCCCTCCAGAGAGAAATATGAAAGAATTGCTTTATTAGTCTCAGAGATTGATGATACTTCTCTCCGGACAGCAACCAAAAGATCACTGGAACAACAACTTCATTTCAGTGAGCATTTTCATGTAGGAGAAGGAAATATCGTTGACCTCGATGATGAAGATGATATTCTTGCAGCACGAACAAATGCCTATCTCTCTGAAATCCAAACATTCATTCATCTTATACCAAAATTCTTTGTAGAACAACTACAGCAGGAACATTCTTCCTCGCTTACGGTACAGCAAGTGGAAGCGCGATATATTCAGCTATTAAACGAAGTAGATCCGCAACATAAAGTCAACCAAAAAGCGCGGAAAGAATTATATAAATATGTTCGATTTCAATGTACAAAAAAAAGGCATTCCACTCCCGAGGGAATAAAAGAAGATGCCAGTTTAGTAGCGCTGGCTTGCAGCCTTCCGGCGCGACAGGTTATGCTCTATTCTAGAGATGGTGATATTAAAGACCTCGCACTGCTTACGGATTGTCTTATAGGAACTCCCCATCCCATAACAGTAATAAGTCATAAAGATGAATACAAATATAAACATTAAAAATAAAACATTTAAATAGTCCTTTCCTTTCTTCAAGAATATGATCCAAATCGCCCAAGGCGCAGAAGCGGTATTATACAGAGACCGGGGAACTATCATCAAAGAACGTCTGAGCAAAGAATACAGACATCCCCAGCTGGATCAAGCCCTGCGCTCGTTCCGCACCCGCAGAGAGGCAAAAATCCTGCAAAAACTGGAAGAATTAAACTTCCCCGCTCCTCATATGCAGGAATTCTCTGATAAACGCATGAATATCATCATGGATTTCATCCCCGGAGAAAAACTGCGTGATATCCTTGCGCAGGGAGATCACTTCCAACAACTGGCAGAACAAATGGGAGAAAAAATAGGAAAATTACATGCCAACCATATCATCCATGGCGATTTAACCACGTCCAACATGATTAAACATGAAAAAACTGGAGAAATAACATTTATTGACTTTGGGTTATCTTCATTTTCAGAAAAAGAAGAAGACAAAGCTGTCGACCTCCATCTATTGGAACAAGCATTAGAAAGCACGCATTATCAATTATATCCAGAAATCTTTGAACGTGTCTTGGAAGGATATAAACGCATGAACCAAGATGCAGAGAAAGTTCTTGCCCGATTACATCTCGTGCAAAAGCGTGGAAGGAATAAGAATAAGTAACCTACCACCCGCCATCATCTTTCATCTCAGCAAACCGTTTATCTTCTGCTTCCTGATAATGCTCAAAGTGATCCTGACACACTTTCCGTCCACCCCATACATGGCTAGCTTCATGCTTGCATCGCGGTTCCTGACATTCACCCATTGTAGTTGCCATGTTTTTATCAATATACTCACATCTATTTAAAAATTTCTCTTAAATTTGGTTACGGGCATTAAATCGAGCCGTATCCTGATGAATACGACAGGGAGAATATTGCAAGTCTGAAACGGTCATATCCAATTCTCTGGCCAGAGAGCGAAAGTTAAATCTACGTTTTTCATATAACTGCGTTACCAGCTCTATGGCCTTTTCCTTGCTGATATCTCCAGCAATCTGCTTCCCGCAGACACGGACAGCGGCATTAACCCTCTTCTGGTCTAAATACGCAACTTCTTCCGGTGTGAGCACTACCACATCCATAAAGCCCCCTACACCGGCATTGGCCGTTGCTGCGGCGCAAGCTAATGACACAAAATAAAAATCACGGGGGACACTTTCCCGCTTCCAGTTAACGCCGGAAGTATGTGTGGTTAAATATGCTCCCGCCAGATCACCACCAGAACCATCAACCATGACACGAACAAGATCAAACTCCGTCAACGTGGTATCTTTCTCTTCAGGCAGATGAAACTTACGTACCCTTTTTTCTTCTTTGTCATATGCTACCACATATAAGCACCCTCTTCCTTGCTTATTACCATCACGTAAATGGGAATGATATCTATCTACTTCATCCGCAAACTTACTAGCGATTATCTCCGCCCTTTTTCCTTCGTCTGCCACCAGACGATATTGCGCTTTCATTTCCCCTTCAAGCACCCTTAACTGGCGTTCATATACCTCCTGCCAATACGCTACGTGTTCCCGCTGAACATCGGCAAGCAGAGCATCAACATCCTGCGCAGAAGATCTACGAACAGAAGAAATCGCACGATCCAGCATCAGCGCCTGACCATTGCCCAGAACGACCCCATGACACTTTTCCCGGGAAAAGTCACTCATCTTTTCAAAATTATCCGTCGTTCTTCCCGGACCATGACTGACTTCTCTGTCCACAGCCACAACATTATTAACAATGACATTGAGGGTCATGACACTGTCCAAACCACACTTGTTTATAAATGTATCTAATGTTACTACATCAGAATAACATAAGTTTAGTACTACCAAAAAGTTTATAAATTAACAACCAATTAGTGATAAAATGTTTAGATCTCTTTTCCCTATTCCTGTACTTACTCTTACCAGCCTGCTTGCTGTAGAGGTAGCAGCCCAATCTGCATCGCCTACACCAGCACAAACCAGTCTTGGAGTAAATACAAATGTAGAGCATTACGCTATAGAACGTAGCAGAAATAATGGAGAGCAGGACTTATATGCTCTTTGCAGCACCTCTCCCCAAGAAGAATCATGGGCTTTTATCAGATATAATAATGGAAGAGAAGTATGGTATGAAAATGGTGAAAAAGAAGAAGCAGAAAAAGCAGTAACTACTCTTAAACCAATTAAACAAATCATGCAAGACCACAATACAGTTGAGCAAATTTCATTCTATCACTTTCATCCTGAGGACACTGGAGAATACGTCACTTCTGAGACACCATCTCATTTAGATTTTAGGGGGTATCTTCAGCTCTATTATTATATTAAACAAATGAGCCCTTCCCTCTTGCCAAAACTTGATTTTAGGATTGCTACCACTTCCGGAATGTACATCTTTAAAGTTAAATCTGGCGGAATTGATGATGATGCTGTACTGGAAAGAACGGCAGGGGTTATAGAAGATTCTATGCAAGAGCGATTACGCCTTGCCATTGGCTATTCCAGATTTAATTATTCACAAAGAAACAGAAAGAACTTTGCCCATGAGAACGAAAAGTTTGCACGTAAATACAGTACCGGCGCATTCAACATAAAATTCAAAGCACGACCAAAGAGATAAAATTCTAAACCCATTTCGTCGCAATCGTCCCCGGACCTCGTCTTCCCACAAGAGGGCCGTCATTATAGAGAAATCCTGCAGCACTGATATTATCTCTGGCCATCCTGGCACAGGAATAGGTCGCTAAAATTCCCGTTGATTTAATCACCCGCCACATCTCTTGAAAGAACGGCACCTGCCACATCTCCGGAGATGTCTTTGGAGAGAACGGATCAAAGAAAATGGCATCAAAATAATTTTCTGGCAATTCCTTGCACTTTTCCCGGGCATCACCTAACAACACCCTCACAGATACTTTCCCCTGCGTAAACTGCAAATTCATCGGCGTTAACTGCTTGTAGTATGAAAAAAAGGGAATAGCGGGATTTACTTCCTGAATCTTGGAAATAATCATAGGATCATACTCCAATCCCACCACTTCAATGTCACACTCCGGATTTTCTTCTAATGCCACAGAAATGGCCATGGCGGAATTATATCCCATGCCAAAACAGACGTCAAGAATCCTCATTTTTCCCGTTTTCGCTAATTCTGCGATCTTGCAGGGGAGAGCATACTTTTTCAGCGCCTCTTCCACCGCTCCGGTCTGGGAATGATAACTCTCTCCCAGCTGAACGTTCAGGAACGTTTCGGAATTGTCAGCAGTAAGGATTTTTTTCATGGTAATTGTTCAAAAAGAGGTATTATTTAAGTATTTACTGAGAAAATTTGATGATGACTAAAATCATTCTCCCCACAGCAATTTTCCTAACCCTTTCCGTGGTGCCCGTCTCTTGTCTTCAGAAGAAACAAGGGAAAACCCATTCTTTTGCAGAACTTTTGATCTCACCGAATCCGCATCAAAAAAAGAGATTGCCGGACGTTTAAGACAGATTTGAGAATCTGCAACCAAAGCGTTAAACAGCATTTTTACTTCTTCTGGGGTATGTAGGGAAGGCCTCCGATATGAAAGGCCGATATCTATTATATAACGTTCAGTGTACACCACATCATCCTCAAAGTGAGGTGGTTGTGACTCATAGCTCTGAGTAGAATATTCTACTAACAATTCTAATACCCGTTGAGGGAAAGTAACAGAATAAACGTACTTAAATTGGTCTTTAAAAGTATAATATCTTTGGATATAAGCAGAACTGTCTGGATACACTTTATTAAACTGCGTCAGCTCTTTATGTCCCACCACTTCTACCCAAAAATCTCTCCGTACCTCATTACACGCAAACTGTGGTGAACAATGAAATTCTTTTCCTTTACTATCAACAAGATGGACTTCTTCTTCCTGTCGTGGAGAGGAACCACTCATATTTAGCCCGGAGTTATACATTCCAGATTCATCCATCACCCGACAGCACTTATTGTAATGAGGCATAACTGTAGAGATTAATTCAGAAGGAAAACGAAAAGAGTCTATTTCACGCTTCCGCGCTTCTTCCCTTTCTCCGGCAACTCTTTGCTGCTCCTCCCTCTGGCGAATTTCTCTTTGTTGATCCTCAACCGCCTGTTTAGCACTACCAACATAATCTTTCATCAATTACACCTTCACCGCCCTTCCTTTCCGTACAATCAGCTCCGCTACATCAGTATACATATCAGTCTCCTCACCAACATTATAGGGACCGTATACTTTCATGTCTTTCCACACAAAACTAGGCATGGGATGGACAAAGCGTATCTTTGTTTTCCCCTCTTCCGGTTTCGTCTCTCCTGCTGCCTCCCAAGAAGCCATGGATGAAACCACTTTCTCCGGCTCTTTCTTCACTTCCATCCTCACATCCAATGGCACTTGAGGAACTTCTCCTTTAAACATCTTCATCAACATACTTTCCCGAAATCCATTCAACTGCCCCAACACCCTATTGTAAAATTCTTTCTCCTCATACAACATGGCACTGGTATCGATAATATCCGATCCCGTGTGGCTTCTATTCAGGGCAATGTCAATAATCTTCTTCTCCCGCTTTTCATAAATCTCTTTCAAAATCCGCCGAATGCTCTTTAATTCATATTGTAACTTATCCCTCTCTCCCACGGCAAACATATCCTCACTCTGCTGCTTGCTTTGCAATAACGCCTGTTTTTCTTTCAGATACGCTACCACATCTAAAAAAAACGTCGCTTCCATCTTCTGCAGGTCCTCTCTCTTCTTCTCATTGCGCAGAATATCGTACAACGTTTCCAGCGTAATCTTTATATCTTCCATTCCCTCTAAGCAGCACAGAAACTGCCCATTCCACCCCCAAAACCTCCAGAAGCGCCATACTTTTAAAGTTTATTGGTCTGCAAGGATATAAGTCTCGTAGTACAAACCGCACACAACATTTTAAAAAGAATATACTCCAAAACACATATTATGGCACAACTATCATTTGAATCTCTCTCATTTAGAGATGGAGGAGAAGTCCTGCACGTGGACTTGCTGAGACAATGGACTACTGCCATCCCCAAAGAGGAATTAGAACACATCGCTCCATTCCAGATTCTTGATGCGCACACGCTAGAATTTACAAAACTCGACCAGCACAAAGCAGAGACAAAATTCTCTTTCCTGTTCCAGAAATATCTCGAGCACCTGAAGACAAAATTGACCGGAAATAAAGCAATCTACATCTATCATAATTCCGGCATTCCTTTAATTGGCCATGTAGCCTTCGGCATCGTCTATCGCAATTCTTCCATCATTGAACTCAAAACCAACAATGCCTGCAATCTGGACTGCGTGTACTGCTCTATCTCAGAGGGGATGTCTTCCACGAAGACCGATTTTGTCATTGAAAAGGATTACTTGATGCAAGAACTGCAGAAACTGCTTGATTTCGTCAACGAACCGGTAGAGATTCACATCGGCGTCCAGGGAGAACCATTCTTTTATGGAGATATGGAAAATCTTATCGAAGACCTGCAGCAGATAGAGCAAGTGCATACCATTTCCATCGACACCAATGGGACTCTTCTCACCAAAGAAAAGATTGACCGCCTTGCTCATTGCACTAAACTGCAGCTTAACCTTTCTCTTGATGCCATCGATGAAGAAACCGCCAGGAAAATAGCAGGAGTTAAAAATTATAACGTCAAGCACGTGAAAGAAATGATCTCTTATGCTTCTCAAAAACTCCACGTCATCGTCGCTCCCGTGCTCACGCAGGGATGGAATGAACAGGAAATGGAAAAGATCATCGAATTCATTCAATCGCTGCCAAAACAGCCGCTTCTGGGCATCCAGAATTTCCTGAAATATAAAACCGGCAGAACGCCCGCCAAAGAGATTCCTTGGGAAGAGTTTTATAGTCTTCTGGAAAGACTAGAACAAAAACATCATATTAAACTGCGCCTCTGCAAAGAAGACTTTAAGATACGCAAGACAAGAGAACTCCCCAAGCCTTTCGTTGAGGGTAATATTATTACTGCCACTATCAAATGCCCTGACCGTTTTCCGAACTCTGTCATTGCTGTAGCTCAGGAGCGTATCATCTCCGTTCCGGGGTGCAGATTTCAAAAAGACAAAAAGATAAAAGTAAAGATAACCAGAGACAAGCATAATATTTTTGTGGGAAAAATAAAGAAAATCCGTTCATTTGGGGCTAACGTATGCGATTAAGAGAAGTTTTTTGCCCTCGTGAGTGAGCCCGAGGCGAAGCACTCCTGGGCGAACGAACAGAGATGGCAAAAAATTTGGGAAACCGA
>CAYIBV010000034.1:0-10776 GCA_964361725.1 uncultured Methanosarcinales archaeon
TTCAAGCCACGCACTTTAGTGCGTGGTGAGGTGCTTTCCCGCATTTTCATGACTTCCCTATATTGCCTTAGTCAAAAGAGCGTGATCATGATGAATCAACCAGATAATTACAACAGTAGTTCACCTTCTCTACAAGAAAGTAGTAAATAGGGGGGGACTATTAAGATGAGGCTGCTGCTCTATTTTGTGATTATTACTGTACTGGTGGGCGCTGTAGAAAGGTGAAAAATGAAGAAAATTACACTCTGCTCATGAGCACTCGCGTACTTACTTTTTCAATACCTTTCTGAATCTCTCCCGCTTCTGGCTGTAACGGCTGCAGGGCCGGAAACGCTTTGATCCCTTCGAGGTATTCCTGCACATTTTTCCGTGCGCTGTCAATGTTTTCAAAGGCAAATTCAAAATCTCTTATTTTTGCTGCCGATTCTGCCTGATGCAAAGCTTTTCGTGCTTCAGACAGTTTCATCAGAAGATTCTGTGAGCCCGTTCTCTCTTTTGGTGAGAAAATTGCTTTGGCTGCGTTCTTATGCCGTTCTGTGAGTGTTGCTAATGACAACGCCACTGTAGGGGAAAAAGAAACTCCCACTTTTTTCCGTGAAAATAAATCAAATAATCCCATAGTAGGGTAAGAAAAAGAAAGGGATTATAAATATTACGCTTTCTAAGTCTCTAATTGGTTCATGAGCCTAATTTGATCTCTTTAACCCCATTCATATACGGCCACAGCACTTTTGGAATCTTTACTGTTCCTTTCTTCGTTTGATAATTTTCCAGAATGGCCGCGATAGCCCGAGCGGTAGCAATCATGGTATTATTCAGCATATGCACATACTTCTTTTTCCCATTTTTATCCACGTATTTCGTATTCAACGTTACCGCCTGGTATTCTAAACAATTGCTGCAGGAAGTCACTTCTCTATACGCCCCTTTCTTTTCATTCTGTCCCGGGAACCATGCTTCGATATCATACTGCAGGGCTTGCTTATTCCCTATATCACCAGAGCAGATAGCGACGACCCGGTAAGGAATTCCTAACGATTTGAACAATTTTTCCGTAATGCTTTGCATCTTCTGAAAATACTTATAGGATTCTTCTGGGGTGGTATATACCACTTGTTCAATTTTATTGAACTGATGTACCCGAAAGATCCCTTTATCATCCCGTCCATGAGCTCCCAGCTCTTTTCTAAAACATGTGCTTATGCCGCCAATTTTCAGCGGTAATTCTTTCCGTTCCAGAACTTGGTCTTTCTTTAACGCCACAAGAGGATGTTCTGAGGTTCCAATAAGGTACAAATCTTCATTTTCAATTTTGTAAATGGTATCCTGAAATTCCGTTACATTAACCCCTCCTTGTAACGCCCCTCGATTTAACATAAATGGGGGCCAATGCATCTCAAAACCTTCTTTGACTAAAATATTAACGGCCAGACTTTGCAGGGCCATGTCCAACAATACGGCTTCTTTCTTCAAGAAGAAAAATCTGGCTCCAGAAATCTTAGCGGCGGTATCTAATTCTATCACTCCTAAATCCTGGCCAAGCTCAATGTGATCTTTGATAAGAAATTTAAAATGAGGAACCTTTCCCACTTTCTTTAATTCTTTATTATCCTGTTCGTCTTTCCCTTTCGGGACGGATTCATGAAGGATATTGCCAATCTGGCGCAGGGTGTCATTGCGCTCCCCTAGTACGCGTTCGACTTCCTCTTCCCCATTTTTGATGTCTTGCACTACTTTCTGCATCTGCTTTATTTTCTGCTGTGCTTCGCTTTCTTTCTTCTGCTTTTTCGCTACGTTGATTTCCTGTGACACGACATTGCGCTGGTGTTTAAGCTGTTCCACCTCTTTTAACGCGGCGCGCCATTGCTCATCCAGAGAGAGAACTTCATCAACAAGTTTAGGATCTCGTCCCCGTTTGAGTTCTGAGGCTTTCACAATCTTTGGACTTTCCCGCACGAAGGCAATATCTAACATATCTCCCTAGTGATTTCCCAGAATTAATAAAGGTTACGTTGAGGGACAGTGTATCTGTTGAGGAGAGTAAGATTAAGTTTCATAAAACTTAATAAATAGAGCAAATTTCATTTCACTATGAATCCTGTTTATCGCTTATTATTGGCACCAGTCACCGCGTTTGTGCTCACGGCGTGCGATCCTGAACCACAACTACCTATAGAACAACATCCAGCATTAACACTCCCATATTCTGATTCCAATTCCTGTACAAAACTGTATGATGAATTAAGAAAGAATGAGGGAGTTGGGCCAGATTCATGGATCTCCATAATGCAGTATCTTGTGCTCAATGATCGGCAATCTGATCAAAAGGAAGAGTGGGTGGCAATAAAAGATCCTCATGTAGTGACGTTCTCGCAACGAGAGAAGTGCCAGAGCAGATTGGAACGGCTTACTCGACTGGATTAGTCTCTTTAATTTTAGGGAATGAGCTTGTCAGAACCCAAAAGTATTTAAATTGAAAAGATTACCTTTCCCCCAGAAAAGAGGTACTGTATGATGAATCGCTGGTTTTACCCGTTTTTAGCTATTTTAATCCTAGTTCTTGTTCCCCTTGCTCTTGCAGGAGTCGAGGAAGAAGAATTTTATTGTGATGAGGAAACTTCCTGTGATGATGTCTGTGAGTTGTATGAAGTAGAATGTGTCTGCCAGGATAATATATGTGTAGAAGCAGGAGCGGGAGAAACAGCCTTTGCGGATACAGCAATACAAACCCCACCAGTCTCTCAACCTCCCGTAGAGGGCACAGATACGTTTGAAGAAAATGAAGAAGTACTGACTGAAGAAGCTGCTCCCGATTTAGACAGTCGCGTTTCCACCCTTGAAACAGACATTGAATCGTTAAAGACCAGCACACAAACGTTAGAGCAAGATATTAAAGATCTTACAGAACAGCAGAAAAAAGTTCCTTCCATCGAAAAAGAAGTGAATAAAATATCCACTGGACAGGCTGGCTTGCAGCAAGACGTACAGGATGTAGAGAAAGGGTTAGAAGAAGAACAATCATTTACCACCATTCTCAAAGTGGTTCTTGTTTTCCTGATCATTGTCATTATCGCGCTGGTATTAGTATATTACATGACCAAAGGGAAAGCAAAACCTTCTTCACGGAAAGTCAATCCTCAGATTGTGGATTATATTACGCAAAGCATCAAAGCAGGAAAGAAGTATGATCTCATTAAACGTAACCTTCTCAGTGCAGGGTGGGTGGCAGAAGATATCGATTGGGCATACCAGCAGACCACCACCCAGAATTATCAGAAATATGCCCAGCAGCAGGGAACAGCAGATCAGGACAGCACTGCTCCCCGCAAGAGTCCTCCCCTGCATGTCCATCAAAACAAAATTTTAGTGATAACGATGATAAGCCTCGTGATTGTTATTGGTCTGATCTTTTTGTTGAAAGGTGTTACCACGGGAAAGGCCATCCATTTTCAGACTGCCGGGGAACTTAATACTGCAGTGAAAGCAGCATTGAATGAAAAGATTACTCAAAATGAATTTTATCCTGTGATGGAAAAGGCTAACTTCTGCGTGCAGGTTGTGGAAGGTGACAACACCGTTTCCTATCAGATCATTAAAACGAAGAAAGGGCATACCATTCGTCCTGCTAAGATGAACTGCGATGCTACGGATATGTATGACTTTGCCGCAAAATTTACCAGTTGGAATGCTTTTGATTTTTATTCCACGACACTCACGTGTGAAGCTGCCCGACAGTTACATACCCGCGGGGTATATGTTCTTCCCTCCACGTATATTCTTCAGGGCTTTTTAGTTGATCCAGAACTGGATTACAGCGACTTCTGTCCCATGATCAACAAATGCCTGACGCCGGAAGAATTGCAGAAAGTGGGCATTCAGTGTTAATGGTACTAGAGTACACCATCTTCCTGTAGGAATTCTTCACGTAATTCAAAGTCAAAATACGCCAAAAACTGTTCTGCCGCCGGGCTGTTTTGTTCTTTGAGAAACAAATAAACATCTTTACTGAAGCAATGCGCGCATAATCCCATGCCCTGTCCACAGGAGATACAGATAGTGTTCCCCTCAATCTTCGCTCCTTGCACGACATCTTTGAGGTTAGGGTCATGTTCCAGAAGCATGACATTCATATGATCTGCTAAACAATCTGCACAAATAGGATTCGTAATGACTTCTTCACATTCCACACAGCGGTTAAAGGGAGCGTTCATTATATACCTCCAAAGATATACTTCTAAGAGAACGGAAGAAAAAACCACCCTCCCCTTCCCTCCATACTCACGGAAAGGAAGACTTATATATATACATTTCACAACAACTTTATATGGCCTATATACGTATCAAAAAGATTAACAACGCTCCTTACGCCTATCTCGTGGAAAGCACTTCCACTTCCTCCGGCCCACGGCAGAAAGTGAAGAAATATCTGGGACGAGTCCATGCTCTGGAAAAGAAAGAGGAACGCCTTAGTGTAGTGCAAGGAAAAAACAAAAAAACTTTTTTTGCTTCGTTGCTGGGTTCTACATTGCGTTCTCATGGTCTTCGAGAGGAACAAGGGAGGTATGTTTCCCCAGAATTTACCATTTCTTCCATATCTGGAATAATCACCAAGAAAGGAACGTCTAAAGATGTTGTGTTATCTTTGAATGAAGGCTATCTGTGCCAGTTTACCATTCAACGTATTCTTCAATTTACCAAAACAAAAAATGTGAATGATGATGCTCCCGTTCTTGCCAAATACTTTCTGGAAGCAGGCGTGGCCATTACGCCGGAAGAATTCGTGAAGTTTTATGAATTGCTTTAAGATGCTTCTTGTTCATATCGTGCTTTCACTTTTTCCTGCAGTGGCTTCCAGAAACTGCGCAATTCAAGAATCTTCCGTGCTTTTCCCAACGTGAAAGGAAGATAATCCATAAGCATGGAGGCATAGCCCATCCATTCTTCTGCTCCTTGTTCTAGTACCATCTCCTGCAATTGTTCAACTGTTTTATCTTTAAGTGTCTTTGCAAAACAAATCAGGTCCATGGTACGGTGATAGGCGTATTTATGATAGTATCTCAAATGGTTAAAGCCGTCAATTTTTTCTACCATTTTTCGTGCTTTCTTTCCCACTTTTTCTTTCTGGTACAACACCCGCCGCCGTTCTTGTGAAGACACTTTTTCTAAACGCCAGCCAATATTCCATACTCTCTCTTCAAGTGATTTTGATTTTTCTTTTAATTCTTTTTCTTTGGCAATGGCAGTGCGAAGACGGGCATCACGTTCTTCTTCAGAATAAAGGTACTCTTTTTCTGGTGAAGTTGCTTCATATAACGCCCGACTTAGAACTTGTTTCTGAATTTCCTGCCAGGCTTCTTCTCCCGTATGTTCTCTGATTCTTCCCACGAGTTCTTCAAGCTTCCGACGTTGACTTGCATACTCTGACATCCCTATCCTGGAACCAAGACGTTCATGTTTCTTTGGGTTTCCCATGCTCTGCATGATGCGACGTACGGCATACAATTCTGCAAAGGTTGTTTCTGCTACTTTTGCTCCTTCAATGAGATTTTCCCACGTACGGTCTTTTGCTCTCCACAATTCCACCCGCCGCTCAAGAGAATTTCCCTGTTCATCCATCGGTTGACGGCAAAATATCACTTTATCACGGATTCCCTGTTGTGGGGCGTACAATCTTGTAGTAACGGTATTTGTTTGGGCATCATAATACACTTTTACATCACACTGAGCATGAGCAATGGTTTTATTTTCGTAGATTTTTTGCCCTGCCACTAACACGTCCAACGATCCGGCAGGAGTGCGCAGGTGTTCATACAGCTCCACAAATTCTCGTGGTGTGTAATAGACTAAAGAAGAAAATTCTCTCTTTGTTGTGGGATAGTTTTTGGTTTTTCCTATCCTCATATATCCCTCTACCTGTTCTAGAATTGGACCAAATACTCCCTGAAACGGATCGATCATGTAGGGATGTTTTTTTCCTACATCTACTAGTACACAGAAATGAGAATCATTCAATCCTCGTTCTTCATCCTCTCCCTTGCGAACATTCCGAAAATTCCGAAACTGGACAATCTGGGGATTAAGTTTGGCTGTATCGCAGTAAATGTACAGCGAAGGAATGACCGAAGTACAATTATTTCCCGGAACATTGCTGGCTTGTTGTTCATGAAAATACGGGGCGTACATACCTTCTTTCATCAAGAAATAAAAGCCATAACTCCACTCTTTGAGAGTGTTCATAATTACAAACGCAATGGTCGGTAAGGGCTTTTTTTCCTGAAGATAATCATCTATACCTTGCTTAATTCTTTGTACCGTTTCTTGTGGGAATAAATCAAAACTCATGTTGTAAGAACATCATCACCTACGTAATGTAAAGAAAAAAAGAATAAAATTAAAATGAGTCGCCAGTCAAGTCATCAATAGAACCACATCTTTCTAATCCCGCTCCTGATGCTCGTGCTTCTACTTTGACTTCTCCCTTGGCGGTAACTTCAAGAGAATGGGTGTCTGGATCGTACGTTTTAATTCCGGCTGCTTTTAATGCCCCTGCTAACGCTTTTTCATATTTTTTATGTGGTTCTCCCATAACGTCGCCAATTTTAACACTATAGTTCACACCAGTAACATCTCGTGTTCCAGCACTTTTATACAGTGCCTCCTGTGCTTCATCGATAGAAGTCCCAGTTCCAGAATAATTTGCTGTTGCCATACTTTAACCCTCCAAATCAATTTTAAGAGTCTTTTTCCCGTGCACTTTTTAAACTTTGAGGAAAAGGAAGCGAGTATGGAACATAACGTTATACTGGAGGAAGAAATTCCCCCGGAACCATGGTACAAAGGACCGATAAAAATTATTGTAGGGCTTTTCCTCATTCTGCTTCTCATTCTTTGGCTCATTCCCCATTATGGGATAAAGCAAAATCCTGAACCCATTGCCATTCCTACCGTACAGGAATTGTCTCTTTCTCCTCTACGCATTCCAAACATCTCCTCCGCAGACATGCGTGCCTATATCCAACTCACGCCGGAACTGAAACAACTTGCGGATCAGATTGTTTCCCGTTCCTGTGCGGAAACACATCGGGTATGTAATGCCAAAGCGTTGTTTTATTTCGTGCAGAAGAATTTTCAGTACCTTAACGATCCGCTGGCGTTTGAGTATTACAAAACTCCACAGGAATCTCTTCAATCCTCCACGGGAGATTGTGATGATGCTTCCCTTCTTCTGGCCTCTTTGCTTCGTGCCATTGGTATTGAGACTCGATTTGTGCTTGTTCCTCGCCACGTGTTTGTGCAGGCAAAGATTCCGGAAGCAGTATGGTCTGATAAAGATCGAGACGATTGGGTTACTCTTGATGCCACTTGTCGTGACTGCGGCTTTGGAGAATTACATTATCAGTATGCTTCATTGCCCAAGAGTTATTTAGAATAATGACTCTTTTTATCTTTCTTTAATCATAGACATCTTTCCTATGGTCAAAACAATTAATGATTATTGTATCGCTCTCCCATCGGTAAATAATGCGAAATGGAGGAACACGCACACTACGATGATTTTTCCACTCGTATTTCAATGGCTTTCCTGCTTCTGGCATCTCCGAAAGCTTCTTGAGTTGTTTAATAATTCTTAAGCGTGTTGTCTTGTCTTTAATCTTTTGGAAATCTTTCTTAAATTCTTCAGAAAAGATTATTTCCATAGTTTTTATCTCATCAAAAGATCATCAATTTCTTCATCAGGCATAGATGTATTTGCTTTTACAAACTTTCCTGCTTTGATTTGTTCTTCACTTTGTTCTATCATCTCCAAGAGATGAACATCTTTAGCGAGAGCTTCTTTTTGGATTATTTTTAATATAATATTTTTTCCTTCATTAAACACTAAAAATTTAGTGAATGGCTTTATTCCAGCATCTTTCCTGATTTCAGCAGGAATAACCACTTGTCCATTTTCCGATATTTTTGTGATAGCAACTTCCATAGTATCCCTTTTACAATGTATTTTAATCTTAAAATGTATTTTATATTTAAACTTTATGGAGAATTTGATTGTTAAAAACAAAAAGGGCCCCTCGGGGTGAGGGTGGTAGAAGGATGAGGAGCCCATAATTGTATTGGAGGGGGTCTATCACCTCTTTTTCCCTAAAAGCTAGTAAAACACCACGAGTATATAAATGTTACTATTTTGTATACTGGTTGCGAAAATGGTGTTTTTAAACCCCTGTTTGATTTTATGCGCATTTTTATGATATATACTAATCCAGAAATAAAATTACTAACTTTTCTGGGCTAGGATATATAAAACACATTAATTAGTTCGTAATTCCTAATGTGTTTTAGTATAGTCTGTAGAACCAACGCTTTGTGTAGGCTTGCACCACTTCCAATGCTTTTACTTTTAATCCAGTTTCTTCAAAAATCTCTCGTTCAATTCCTGCTGACGTAAGTAAAAGTGTTTGTACCATGATTTACTTCAGTAGTTCGATAATTCTTTTTATTTCTGGTGGTGTGTGATTTAATTGAACACTTGCTTTCTGGTAGTCAGCTTCATCAATAGTAGAGATTATTCTATAAATATTTTTAGATGGTAGAAACTGAGTAACTTTCTGTTGCAATTCATGCGGTTTCTCTTTCGAATACCATAACAACGCAAAAATATCGCAGAGGTCTTTAATTTTCTTATGTTCTTTATCTCGCATTTTGATAGCGTTCAGCTTTGTAGCCAAAAGAAGTTCTGGTTTTGGTAACCATAATTTCTTGCCATATTCTTTGAGTTCTTCTCTATATCTCCCATCTTCAAATGCAAAACGTAATAATGGCTCATCTGCCGGTTGAAAATGAAAAACATCTTTGAACTTTGCCGGAATATTGTCCACAAGCACATCAACATACATCGGAAAAATGAAATGTGCTGGAATAATCTTTCCCTCCTCTATTTCTTCTTCTGTTTCAGTATGAACTTCTTTCAGTAGACGGAAAGAGACAGATTTGAAATTGAGCTTATTTTGGAGAATATCAAGCGACTTTGCAAGCGTAGAATGTTTCATCTGCTCCACAGTTCTATTTTTATCAAGATGGAAGCCAAGATCAATGTCTCTGCTCCCAAGATACGGTCTTCCCTGCGCTTTCTGAAAATTTTTGTTCACATGCAGAAAAACTGCCCATCCCCCAAGAATACAGATTGGTTCTTCAAGTGCCGAAATAACTTGCTTCAGATATTTGTACGAAGTTTTTGTTTCAAATTCAAGATACATGTTTCTTCAGTCTAGCAAGAAGCATTTCTGCCGCTTCTGCTGCAGGTCCTCCTTCTGTGAATAAGTCTATAATTAATTGTGGCAACGAGACAATAAAGAGGCCGTTTAATTTTCTTTTTCCATAAGTAACATGTTCTTCTGCCACAATAATACGAACATTGCCTTTTCCATACAACCCTTCTTTTAAGAGATGAGAGTGCCAAGTTTGCAAATTTTCTTCTTTGATGTAAATATCTATCCTTGAAGGGAAAAGATGGCGTTCTACTATGTTTTCAGCTTGGTATGTGGTAAGAGCATAGTCTAGTTTTGTTTTCTTAAGTAGTCGTACTGGCTCTTTAACCATATATTCCCGATATTTTTTAGGCTTTTTGTGAATGGTTAGCCAGTATTTGATGAGTCCAGCAGGATTAACAGCTTTTGTTTCTTTGACCAGTTTATTTTTTTCAAGTTCTCTGAGAAAGAGGATAACCCATTGCCGACTACACTGGGCTTTTTTAGAAAGTTCATTCTTACTTAATGGTTTTGGTTCCGTCAGGAGTACTCGTAGTATCCTTTCTCGTTTTAGTCCGCGCATATGGGGTAGGTAATTGAACTAATATATAAATATTACTTACATGTAAGCAAATCAAGAAGTTCATAAAGCGTAGTTACGGAGAAATGCGGCCCATTCGTTTACAGTACAAAGTGTCCTGACTCATATGTTGTATAACTTATGCGCTGTTAATTCACATCTTCCCAAAAAATTCTGTCAACAACTTTCTGTACTCTTTTGTCACTCGTAACCCTTCCCGCGGCAGGCAACAATAATAATTCTGCCAGGTGAATCGTTCATCTAAAAAGATCACTGCACCTTTATCCGTTTCGCTGCGGATACATCGTCCTGCCGATTGGATGCATTTTGACATCGCGGGATAGGTATATCCATACTCCCATCCTTTCCCAAATTTCTTAGTGTAATAAGCAATAAGTTCTTTTGTCTTCACGTCCGGCTTGCTTAATGGCAACCCCACAACGACAACTCCATTCAATAAATTTCCTGGAAGATCAATCCCCTCTGCGAAATTCGCGCCTGCTACTCCTAACAACACTCCTCCTCGTTCTTTCTCCGCTTTAAATGCTGCGAGAAATACTTCTTTCTCTTCTTTGCTCATCTCGCTTTTTTCCCAGAACTTCTTCTTAGAGGAATTGATGAATCCTCCAATTCTATCCCGCAATTCATACGAGGGAAAGAATAACGCCACATTGCCCGGAATCAACACTGCTAACTCTGAACACTTCTCTGCAATGCGTTGATACATCTCTTCACTCCTCACTGTGTATTTTGTGGACGTTTCCGGGATGATTAACGCTAACTTGTTTTCTGGGGGAAAAGGAGAACTATACTCTTTTTCCACTGCCCGGTCGATGCCTAACACATTCGTATACATCGACGTAGGCTGCAATGTGCCGCTCATGATCACTCCGGCATGCACCTGCTGGAAAATATCTTTGGTAATGATGCTGGGGTCAAGGCAGGTGTATTGTA
>CAYIBV010000035.1:0-10758 GCA_964361725.1 uncultured Methanosarcinales archaeon
TTTTCCTCTGTTCTTTGGAAAGAAAAAAAGCCAGCCCCTTCTTTTGAGGATTATAAATCAAAACTATATCTGTCTCCCGGAATTCCTTAAAAAGATAGCAAGAGGTAAAAATAAAATTGACATCGTAATCTGTCCAGAGGTATTCATAATTGTTAGGATTTAGCTTGAGCATGGAGAACTTTTATCACCCCGTGGTTGGCATTGATATCTATTTCATCGCCGTCATGTAGTACATGGGTAGCTATTTTTGTACCGACGATGCATGGCTTCTTCATTTCCCGTGCCACAATAGCGGCATGACAGGTAAGACCACCCTCATCTGTAATGAAGGCTGCTGCTTTTTGCATGGCCGGCAAATAATCTGGATTGGTCGTTACAGCAACCAAAATGTCATTTGGCTGTACTTTATTCAGTTCTTTGGCAGTGGTTACGATTTTGACGCGACCTTGTATCCTCCCCTTACACCCGGGCACTCCTTTAAACTCCTGAACTTGGCGTTCTACAGATTGAGAAATAAATCTCTTCTTTAAGGTTGTAATGGCAGAAGGGTTGTCCTCAAACGTAAGTCTGTTGTCATGCCACCACATGAGAAACCCTTGTTCCCGCCGCAGGTTTATCTTTTCCCATGAAAAGGTTACGCCTTGAAGGGCTCGCTCAACTTCATCAGGAACACAATACGCGAGATCTCCCCTTGTCAGATTCAGGCGCTGGGCAATTTCTTCATACAACGGAATGATGTAATACGTTCCCATCCGCCGATAATCATCGCGACGATCTTTGATATAGGCATTATCTCTGCTTGCTTTGATAAGAATACGTGTAGGGAAATCAAGTTTGGAGAATGATTTTGGTCTTGTACTATGATCATCATGCCCGGTAAGGCGTTGCGTAATATCAATCAAAGATGCGGGCTGATCAGAAATGTTTAATGTGGTGATCCAGGCAAAAGTTTTTACGAGTTGTTGTGGCTTCTTCTGTTTTGCCTGGTAATTTAACAACATGATACTGGCACGTTTTGCTGGTTGAGTGGCATAGGCAATCAGCTCTCGTTTTTCTTCTTTGTCAAGAGAAAGGTTGTTAATAACATTTCCCACTTCTTCACTGATAATTTCATTGAGAATAAAAGATGACCAAAGATAGCCAAAGTAGCGGACATACTCTTGTAGGAAGGTGCGATAGCGCTGCAAGAGTTGTTCTGAAGATAATTTTTTGATGCTTTTAGATGCTGCTTTACACGCAGCAACAAATCTTTTCCCTTCAGCGATAATCTCATCAATGTACGAGAAGAAATTATCGATATTTTTAATGTAGTATTGACGCAACGCTGCCCAGAGTTTCTGGTACTCCTCTTCTACGAGATATAATTCTTTGTTCTTCCCATGGGGAAAAATGAACACCTGCTGTACAGCATAGCGGAGCGTTTTATTATTGTACAGCCCCCTTGATGCCCCATAACAAAGATAGGCGTCGTAATCCCGAGTCCATACTTTGTGAAGCTTCATCTCTTCTCCTCCAGTCTCGCTTTCTTAATGATTAACCTTGCGGTGTGCCTTGCGTCTTCCTGAATCTCCACATCTTCAATCACAATTCTTTTCGTAAACAGCGGGCAATCTACCACCAAACTTTCAAACTCCCCGCCTTCCCCCGCGATATTCAGGCCATGCAGCTTTTTCAATTTTTCAATATCACTGTGAGTAATTACTTTATTCAACCATGATTTATCCAACCCTTCGGCGGCAACAGAGCTGAATACAAACTGAAAGTTATTATCCAATAATTCTTGCATCTCCTGTTCCTGAGGCTTGTGCCATAATGGGGAGAAGATCTTAAGGCCAAGCTGGTCGCATATTTTTTCGATACGATCACGTTGATAGGTGGAAAACACCGCGCCGGTGATAACTCCTTCGATAGAATACTTCTCTTTTGCTTTCTGCAGGGCATATTCTAAGTCCAGAAGCTCTTGTTCTTTCTCTCCTTTCGTCCGCTGAAGAATCAAGGGAAGACCCATAGCTTCGGCCTGAAGAGGAACAAGATCAATAGTAGGAGTGTGAAACATATAGGAATCAGGATTTTCTGATTTCACTGTGACAAGACAAGATAATTGATAATTCTGCCGCCGTAAAATGTACGCCGCATAGGTGGAATCCTTACCGCCAGAAAACAGGAGAGCGAGGCGTACATTGTGTTTTGGATAAAAAGTCTGCACATAGGATGATTTAGAGGGGTATTTGTGAATCTTTGCCAGTTTATCTAACGCCGCATCGATACGCGAGCCATACTGCGCGGCAGTTTTTTTACGCAGTGCGCTTTCAGGAGGAATGCCTTTCTCTAAGGCAATCTGGCGAAAGATGTATTTACCGATATTATCTTTCAATTTATATGGTGCGGGTATCTTAACTGCGTACTCCACTAATTTAACATCCAAGAAAGGAAGACGCAGTTCCAGATTATTGGCCATGGCTACGACATCGTCACGATACAAGTCGCGTTCGTACATCTTGAGCAACCCAGAAACACATTCCTGGTTGATATTTGCAGAATTTTTATGTCGCTCGTAGCCTGCAAAAATCTCTTCACTTCCTAATCCAGAGAAGACAACTTTACAGCCATCCTGACGGGCCGCCTCACAGGCAGCATAGAACGTCAGAGCGACGCCCACTTTTGTCACGTTGGAATCTTCAATGAGAGGAACAACACGCTGCAGGTAGAGGGGGAGGTCTTCTTGTTTTATTTTGATGACTTTTAACGAAAGACCGAGTTTTTGAGCGATATCTTGAGCAGATACCAAGTCTGGCGCTTCAGGCTGGATGTCCATGGCTGTAGTGTAGCATGTAAAAAGAAACCCTTTCTGTTTGAAGTAATGAGCAAGATAGGTGGAATCAACACCGCCGGAAAAAAGAAGGCCGAATTTCTTGTGAGGAATGCGCTTTTCAATAGCGCGATCAAGCAGGGAGCGGGTATGTGATTTCATTTCTTCATACGATTCCATGTTCTCTGGTACGTACGAAAAGAACGGGCGAGAGGTAAAAGTGATAGAATTTTCGGGGATATTATACTGCAGAATCTGCCGGGGATTGAGTTCCTGGACATCTAGGAAGCCCAGCTGCTCTAATACTTTCTTTTCTGAGGCAAAGGCAAAACTGTCTGTGGTATGGGTAAACCATAACGGTTTCTCACCCACAATATCACGGGCAAGGGTGAGAGTATTGTCTTGCCAATAGGCAAAAGCATACACCCCATCCAGAACATCAAGCTGCGTTGTGCCATGACGGTCAAGAAGTTCCAGAAGAACATCTGCATCGTTCTGTGGTGGGAATTCTAGTTTATGGGCAAGTTCTTTCCAGTTATAAATCTCACAGTTAGCCACAAGAAGACCTTTCCTTTTCAGAGGCTGGATAACGTCTCCTACCACAGCATGCAGGGCATGGCCCACAATATTTTTGTCAGGGAGGGGATAAAACCGGTCAAGATCATGATGGTGCTGAATTTCATGCTCTGAGGCAATGCCAAACCCATCCCGGCCGCGAACATGCAGGAGGGATAATGCTGTTGTAATGTGGTTAAACGCATTCTTATGATTAAATACTCCGACAATACCGCACATACGTGATCTCTATCATTAAGATTTATAAACGTTTACAAAACAAGAAAGGGAAAGGGTATGATAACCCCATACATTTTCCTCAAAAATGGAATATCTCACTCCTAAAACGTTCAAATGCACAAAATGTGGTGAGTGCTGCCGACCTATTGTTAAAGTAGATGAAAAAGATATTCAACGCATCGAGCAGACAGGAAGAAAACGGCAAGATTTTGTGGTGTACGATGAACAGTTACAGAAAAACACCATTAAACAAACGAATGGAGTGTGTATGTTTCTCAAACGTGAAGGAGAAGAGTTTGTCTGTTCGTTATACGAACATCGCCCCGACGTGTGCCATAAATATCCGTTTATCACAGGGAAAGAAAAGCTGAAAGACTGCCGCCCGGCCCGATGGGAATATGGGAGGCCGTTGAAAGAGATTGTTAAGTGAAATTTCTATATTAAAATGTATTATTTATTTTAAAGTAGTAAATTATTTAAATAGTGTGTAAGCCCTCCATAATACTATGCCACGAAGAGATATCTTTCATACTATTCCCCCATTAGAGGATTTGCTCCCTCTAGTGGATGACGATGAGCAAAAAGAACAGATACAACGAGAGCGGGAGCTGTATTATGCATTACAAGAGATGGGGGACAAAACCCATACTGAGGCGGGAGCGTTGTTAGGAATTCCTTATTCTGTAGCAAGAGATTGGAGGGCGGGCCATCGTCCACACCACATTTCATACCTTGTTGAACCACGGGGGAAAAGAAACAAATTTACACCATCGCGACGGTCAAGCGTAGCGTTGGCTTCTATATTAGGAATCTGCCTGGGAAATATGTCTCACCATCATTCTGTGCAAAATCCTCTTAAAGGATTTACCTATGAAGGGAGCAATGAAGCATTGCGGGGAGAAATAGCTTCATCTTTAAGTAAAATTGTGGGCGATGATGCTTTTGCTGTTCACCAAAGAGGGAAAAGAAAAGTCCTTTCGTTTTTCTCTCAGGATTTCTTCACCTATTTCTGCACTATCACCCAAGGGTACACTGCTCTGCCTTGGGAACATCTTGGAACCAAAAATGAGCTTGCCGCCTTTTTGCGAGGATTTTTTTCATCTACGTTACACAAAGATGCTTACACTCAGCAAGGGAAATGGAAATCAGAGTCTCTGCGCATTAGAACAGCAAAAAGTAAACAAAGCGCTCTTCTTCTGGAAGATATAGCAGGAGCGTTATATCATGCCAATATTTATTGTAATGTGGAAACAAAAGGAAGTGAGCGGTACTGCGCTCTCAAAATTACCGACCCGGATGACGTACGAGTTCTCTTAGACATGAACGCTCTTCCTCAACAAGATGTAGAAGCGTTCGCCGCGTTAGCGGAAAAACCAGGACATCACAAAGACTTAGATGCATACCTCTCCCTCAGGAGAGCACGACAAAGAGTTAAAGAGGGAAAGTTCGCTAATACAGGAAAAGAAATGAGAAGAATAAGTGCAGAGACAGGAATTGAGTTATGGAAACTACAAAAATGGGCTTATGGAGAGTTCACACCTCCGATCGTTAGACGTTATACTAAGCTGCAGGAACTGGATGCACAAAAGCCATTACGGGAAGTCATTCCTTTCCTCTACCGAGAATATAACTTTACCGCAGAGCAAGCACGAAATATTGCCAGGAGGTTTGTCTCGGCACGATGCTTCTATGAAACGTTAGCATTCTTAGAAGACAAGCGTGTTCCTCAGGAAGAAATGTATCATTTCCTTAGGGATGGCTCTCTGGCACCAGATAGATTCAAGCCAGCAGAAAAATGCCCGGAAAGTTATTGGTACTTCCACAGAAAATTAGGTTTAACAATAGAAGAAGCCCTGCAGGCAACACAAAAGCACACTCAAGTATCTCCTGCGTTCTTATACTTTTGTTTAGAACGAGGTGGCGTTCCACCGGAAGAGTTGGGGAAAAGGTTAACAGCATCTACGGAAAAACTATTTCAAGAATTAGATGAACAGAATCCCCTCGTTGTACGACAAAATGGCTCCAGCTACAAAGTGTTGTGGCGCGCCATGAAACATTATTTTTCAGAGTTTGACCTTAACCCAGAAACAATTACAGAAAGTGAGTGGCAGTACTGTTTAAGAGAAATAGAAGAGAATCTCCCGGAGGAAAGACTTGATTTAAACGGAAAAACAGAGGTACACAAAGGGAAAGAGTTAGATCTGTACATCAGAAGAGATGAGACAGGCACCTCAATAGGAGTTATTACAAGCATGGATATAGGTTCTACGCCCCCTTATAAAGACAAACGTCATCGTCCGGATTGGGTAGAGCCGCAAAAAAGAAAGAAGAAAAAAGAAGGGGACGCTCCACAACATAATTTGTACAAAGAGCCATTGTACCAAGAGCTATTATTAGATGTGTCAGAACTCCCTGATTTTGGAGAGGATGTATTGTCTAGCCGGTTGTAAGTGCATCTTACCCTAAATGTATTTGTGGTTAATGGACTTTATCGCAAATGAATCTCCAACACATCTCCATCCACAAGAAGGTGATTCAGCATTAATTTCTGTCCGGGAAATTTGGTGGATTTGCCCCACACCCGGGCAAATTTGAACTTAGTGGTTAAATCTTTATGTAACTTCTCACAGATATCTTGGATGGTGCTGTGCCGTTTCATAATCAATGGTTCTTTCAAGTCCGGTTCTTTCCGTGGTTCTTTCAGGTAAATGCGCATGAAGTCTAATTTGCGGAAGATTAAATCTTTTAATGGAGCAATGTTAATGTTTTTTTCTGCGGAGATGGCAATATCAGCATGGAGCTGTTGCATGATTGCTTTTATTTTGTCAGGAGAGACAGTATCAATCTTTGTGACACAAGTGATAGCTGGGAGATATTTTTTATTCCCTTCAATACAATCAATGAATTCATCAATGTCGATAGGGCTGCGAATAAGCACATCGGCGTTGGTCGTCTTAAACTCACGCAAAATCTGTTTTAACGTCTCATCTTCTACTTCTAAATGAATGGTTTTCCCAATCTGAATTCCCCCTTTGGAAGTCTTCTTGATGTACACTTCCGGCTTTTTCTTATTGATACGAATGCCTGATTCCCAGACTTCCCGAAGAATAGATGGATAATGTTCAGGATGATTGATATCAACAATGATTAACACGAGATCTGTGGTGCGAATGACAGCAAGAACTTCCTTCCCCCGGCCGCGACCAGAAGCAGCCCCACTGACAATGCCAGGAACGTCCAGTATTTGGATCTTAGCCTGGTTATGTTCCATCAGGCCGGGAATGACAGAGAGGGTAGTAAAATCGTAGGCGGCGACTTCAGAACTGGTATTTGTCAGTTTGTTCAGCAGCGTCGACTTCCCGGTAGAAGGGAATCCTAACAATAAGACCGTGGCATCGCCGGATTTGCGGACACTATACCCATAGTCTGATTTTCCAGTCTTCTGCGCACTGCGCGCTTCTTGTTTCTCTTTGAGTTGGGCGATTTTCGCTTTGACTAATCCAATATGCCCCTGAGTGGCTTTATTGTACTTAGTCTTTTGCAGTTCTTCTTCAAACTCTTTGATTTTTGCATTATAATCTGCCATGAATAACAATAAGTCCTAACATCGTTTTTAATGTTTTCCTTTTTTTGGCTACTATGAAACCCTCTCGTTCGCACCCTGCCTTGCTGTTTTTCCCGCGGTGATTCTGAAGAGAATATCGACGGGCAGGACAAAGGGGGTCTTACGAATAGTGCGGTGCTCACTGGCCAAGTGGTGAGGGTTTCATAGTAGCCCATTTTTCGCAATGTTTATAAAAATAGAGAAAGTCTATTCTCTAATGGCTAATATAACGGCAGTAGGCGATACTTTATTAGGGATCCAGAACACTCTGCAGGAAATAGCGGTGGGATTTGTCATTTTACTGGTAGGATTCGGGACAGGCGTATTGATAAAAAAACTTCTGCTGCACGCCTTGCAGGAAATGAGAGTAAACAAAGCGGCGAGTACATTAAATCTGTTCATCGACGTAGAAAAAATAACAAGCTCTTTCATCTCGTATGGGATTTATCTAGCTACGATCATTATTTTTTTTGATTATTTTGGGATACGCTCTTTAGTGTTGTGGGCTGTCTCGGGTGGAATTGTTGCGCTCCTCCTTTTAACATTTATTGTGGGATTAAAAGATGTTATCCCTAATTTTAGGGGTGGTTTAGCTATTCAAAAGAATGGTGTGATTAAAGAAAGGAAATACATTGAGATTAAAGAATTAGCAGGGACTGTACAGCACATAGGGTATTTAGAGACGAAGATAAAAACAGAATCAGGTGATGTTTTGTTTGTCCCTAATTCGCTCTTTCTAAAACATAAAGCCCATATCAACTCTTAATGGTGGGCTTTGGTGCTTTCCAGCATAGAAATGACGTCCCAGACCTGGGTGCGATGATACGAAGAAAGGTCAAAAGAGTTTAATTCTTCTAATGCCAGGAGGGCTTTCTCCACAGCCATATCTGCAGGCCCGGAAAGTAAGACGATAATTTGCTGCGCTTTTTCTTTAAACCGCTTACTAGTGTCGGGATCTTCTTGTAGCTGGCCAAGATAATCGATTACTTCTTTAATCTGAGTGGTGCTCATTTTGTCTTTCCTTGATGAAGATCTTCCATGACTTCTTTCTGAGTTTTTTCTATGCTCTTCTTAATCTTTTCTTCCTGCTCGGTGAAATTCTTGACACGAAGAGTGTAAATCTCTTTCTTTTCTTCAAGATCGGCAAGAAGCTTTTCTTTAGAGGCGGCAAGCATGATTTTACCGATGATATGGTAGGCTTTATCTGTAGTCTTTAATTCTGTGATGGCAGAGTGCAATTCAACAAGCTGTTCTTGCATTTGCTGTTTCTGGCCCTGCAAAGTTTGTATATTCTGCTGAAGTAATTGTAACTGGCTTATTTTTGGTGAGGTCATGGAGATAGAAACAGTTACCGCGCTTTGACTTTATTTACTGTTCTCCGGTCTTTATACAAAATTTTCCCACCACAGTACAAGCAACGGATTTTGGTTTTAGTATACTCTTCTTCGATGCGTTTACCACAGTCAAAACAGGTGTAATACATAGTTCCCTCACGCCGGCATATAGGCTTTACCGACAAATTTTACATTACATTTTTTACACTGCCATATCCCAGCAGCACAGCGTTTGACACTAACTTTATGGCAGGATAAGCACTTATGCTTGGCACGCTGCTGCTCTTCTGCTTTAGCATACTTAACTTTTGTCTTCCGCCCATACCGGGCACCAAATCGTTTTGTCGTTGACATAATAATGAAGCGGGGCTGCCCGGACACACGGTAAACAAGTTTTCCGGTGAGTTAAACCTGTTTAACTTTCGAACCGGGGTCCTGTGGTCCCAAACCACAAGTGATAGTTGCTTCAGGGTATTGTTACCCTGTCCAGGCTACACTACAGCCCCCTAGTGCCTCTTTATAAATGTTACGCTAGAAAGAGGCTGTTTAAAAGGTTTGTGGTGAGTTTTGACTCAATATCATTATATTTTTATTTCCATGGTATTATTTTTAACTCTTTGGATGCGGTCGTTAATATCTTTGTTTTCTTCCAATCAAAATACAGCGTGTCTTCAATACGTAACCCTAATTTCTGGGGAAGGTAAATTCCTGGTTCGATAGTAAAGACTACGTTTGGCTGAACTGTTTGAGTGTTATCGGAAAACAGGGGAGCTTCATGCACTTCTAATCCAATGCCATGCCCTAAAGAATGGGTAAAGTATTTCTCATACTTTCCTAGTGTCTTCCGTGAAATTGTATCGAGACTCAAAAATGTTTTTCCTTTCTTAACAGCAAGAAGGGCGTTCTCCTGCGCCTGGAGAAGAAGGGTGTACAGTTCTTTCTCTTGAGCAGTGGGAGTGCCTAAAAATATTACCCGGGTCATATCAGCACAGTAATTCTTATACTGAGCGCCAAAATCAACGACTAAAAATCCGCGATGAAGTTTCTGGATGGAGGTGATGTGGTGTGGTGTTGCGGCATTCTTTCCTACGGCGGCAATAGTAGGAAAAGCAACCTCGCCTCCATGCTGACGAATGTATTTCTCCAGAAATAAAGCAACGTCTTGTTCTGTGTTCAGCGTTTTGCGTGGTAATTCTTGTATCAACGCGGTAAATGCTCTGCTGGTCACATGACAAGCAAGAGCAATGTTCCGAAGTTCTTCAGGGGTTTTATGCTGCCGCAACCGTGCCAGCGGTTCTGTGACATCAACCAGTTTTGCGTTTGGCCAGAGCTTTTTGAGACGCTCAGAAGAGGCAAGGGAAATACACTCTTTATGAACGGCGAGGGTTTTTACCTTCCGTTTGGCAGTTTGTGCCTTCCATTTTTTAGTCAAGCGCTTCACAGTAATGCTTTTTATGGTGGGAAAATGATCCAAAGAAGTTAGGTAAAGTTCTGCCGTTTTAGGAGAGATGAGAAGATAGGCATAAGAGGGTTTCACCTGAGTAAAATAAGTAATGGTTGGGTCAGGATGAACAAACAAGGCAAGATCAATCCTGTTGTTCTTTAAGTATGTCTGGAATTCCTGAAGTTTCATAGGGAAATGATTCTGTACGGGTTAAAAAAGGTTCTGTTTTGGAGTACGTTTTGGACAATCCCGCAAACAATTCAAAACCATTATAAACCCCGAAAATATGCTTGTTCTATGCAAAAAGTGGTGTTACGGAACGGATTAACTGTCATTTATACTCCCATGAAGAGTAAATCCGTCGTGGTAGAAGTAATGGTTAAAGTGGGAAGCAATCACGAGAAAGACCATGAAAAAGGGATATCTCATTTCTTAGAACACATCTTGTTTGAGGGGACAGTAAAACGACCCGCAAACCAGATCATTTCAAATGAAGTTGAGAAAATAGGGGGAGATTTTAATGCTTATACAACCACAGAACGCACTTGCTTCTATGTGAAAGTACTTAAGAAGCATTTCCCCGTTGCTGTTGATATTCTGGCGGATATCCTTCAGAATTCTCTTTTCCGGCAGGAGGATATTCAAAAAGAGAAAAAAGTAGTGCTTAAAGAAATTGACATGGTGTTTGACGAGGCGAAGTTTTATCAGTGGGTCTTGTTTCAGAAAACATTATATCAAAAGCACCCCTGCCGTAATCCTACCTATGGAGATA